>PKTE01000205.1 GCA_002869335.1 Salinivirgaceae bacterium
AAACAGATCTATTGATTGGCACGAAGTTACATTACATGTGGGTGCTGGTACATTCAGACCTGTTGATAAAGAGGATGTTAGAGAGCATAGAATGCATCAAGAGTTTATCACTGTTAAAAGAGATGCCATTGTAAACCTTTTGAATAATCTTGATCATATTATCGCTGTTGGTACAACTACTGTACGTACGTTAGAAAGCCTTTATTGGATAGGAGCACAAATCCTTAAAAAAATGCCCGACCATGAGGTGTTTTTCCATGTTGAACAATGGGAGCCATATAAAAATGAAATTCTTCCTGAGCCCAGAGCATCTTTAGAAGCTCTACTTCAATATTTAGACATGTATAATATAGATCATATAATAGGCAATACTGAGATTATTATTGTGCCAGGCTATAAACATCAAATTGTTAAGGGGTTGATAACCAATTTTCATCAGCCAAAAAGTACCTTGTTGCTTTTACTGGCATCATTTGTCGGAGATGATTGGAAAAGAATGTATAATCATGCATTGGACAATGGTTATCGTTTTCTCAGCTATGGCGATAGTTGTCTAATATTGTAAGTTTTAAACTATAATTAAATGTTAATGAAAATTTAATTTTAGGTATTTACACCCTTGTTTTTAAAAATAAAGTGTCGTAATTTGCTTGTGGAAATTTTAGAAAAAATAGCTGTTATAAATCCAATATATGTCTAAGAAATTGCAAGCCAGATCGCTAAGCGTTATCTTCTTTAATAATACCGTAGTGGTAAGTATATTTCTTGGATTGATGGTAGCCGCAATTTTTATTTTGTTCGAAGTCAGAGAATTTAATAAAGATGCTGAACTAAATAGGGAGCTTGGACTGCAGGTAAAAAAAGCACAAGTAAAATCCGAAGTAGAAAAAGTTATTGATTATATCCATTTTACTCGCTTATTTATGGAAAAGAGAATGGAAGATAATCTTAAAAAAAGAACTTACGAGGCTTTGAGTGTAATCAACAATATCTATAATTCTAATAAGGATCGGTTATCTAAATCACAAATTATCGCTTTAATTAAGGATGCTTTACGTCCAATCCGTTTTAATAATGGACGAGGATACTATTTTATTGTTTCCTTAGAAGGCAAAGAATTATTGTATCCTGTTCATCCTGAGTATGAAGGGAAGGGTTTGTTAGAACTCAAAGATGCAAAAGGAAATTATGTGATCAGAGATGAAATTAATATTGTTAAAGGCCAGGGTGAAGGTTTTGTACAGGGATATTGGGTAAAACCCGATACCGACAAACAGAATGCATTTGCAAAAACATCATTTGTGAAGATTTATAAACCTTTAGATCTTTATGTAGGCTGCGGAGATTATTTAATAGATACTAAAAAAGACATACAGGAGGACGTCAAGCAGCGAATTAAGCATGCCCGGTTTGGAAAAAATGGTTATGTGTTCGTTAATACATTCGATGGTGTTGCCGTTGTTATAGATTCCGACAAGTACAAAGAAGGAGATACTGTTTGGGAGGTTGAAGATCCATATGGCGTTAAAGTAATCCAGGAAGAATGGAAAGACGTAAATAAGCCGGGAGGAGGTTTTATCGATTATCATTGGGTGAAACCCGGAACTAATCAAATAGCCCCTAAAATCTCTTTTATAAAAGGTGTTAATGAGTGGCAATGGATGATTGGAGCGGGAGTTTATATTGATGAAATTGAAGAGAAGATAACCAAGGATAGAGGTCTGCTTTATATACGAATGCTTAGAAAAGGAGGGGTTGGTATATTATTAATCATTCTTGTATTAATCGCAATATTCTATTTAAATAGAAAAAATTCGATATTAATAACACGCAATTTTGAAATTTTTATATCGAAGCTTCGCATAGCAGTTAAAAGTGGTAAACTTTTGGAGTCAAGCGATTATTCTTTGACTGATATTCAGGGTATATTAGGTCCAATAAATGAAATGATATCTGAAAAAACAGTATCAGAAAAGAAACGTCATGAAAATGAGTTGCGTTTTAGAACTATTTTTCAGAATGTTCCATTAATGCTTATTGTATTTGATAAAAAGGGTAAGATAATTTTTAGAAATAATGAGCTGAATAAAGTCTTAAATATTTCTCGCGGTCAAATTGTTTCTATTACTTCTTTATTGAGGATATTACCAAATAATAAGTCAAATAAAGACTTTGTTCAGAAACTTAAATCTCCAGATGGACAATTTAGAGAGATTGATATTATTACGTCTTCAGGAAAAAGATGTCATAATTGGGCTGCATTTATGACTGAAATGGGCGAAACAATATTATCTGGATTTGATATAACGGAGCTTCATTTACAAAAAGAGAAACTCAAAGCTTCTAATACCACGAAAGATAAGGTGCTATCTGTAATATCTCATGATTTACATGGTCCGTTTAATACAATAATTGGTTTTTCGAAGATATTGCTTTCACAAGATACTAAGAAACTATCAATTGAAAAGCAAGAGAGATATTTGAAGCATATTCTCAGTTCTTCAAAAGGTATGCACACAATGCTTACTAATCTTTTGAATTGGGCTAGAGCGCAATCGGGAGAAATTAAGTTATATATGGTGTTTTCTGATATCTCAATTATTGTAAATGAGGTATTTAAAACATTATTGCCACTAGCAGAGGAGAAACAAATTGAGCTTACAAATAATTTAGAAGAGGATATGCTTATATATACCGATGCTTCTTTGATGCGTATTGTTTTACAAAATTTGGTTGCCAATGGAATTAAGTTCACTAATTCTGGAGGAAAGGTTACGGTTATTGCAAAAAAAATACATAATAGCAATGCTCAAATACAGGTAATGGATACTGGAATTGGAATGAGTGAAGAAATGGTAAATAATTTCAATCATGGGGAGAGCGTAAAAAGTAAACGCGGTACCAATAATGAATCTGGTACTGGCTTGGGATTGATAATTTGTAGAGATTTTGTGCACAATATGAATGGTACAATTGAAGTAATCAGTAGCGAAAATAAAGGATCTACATTTACAATTACAATACCGTTGCCTGAAAAGTCAAACTAATTTAATTGTAATATTAAAACTCTACTTTGGCTCCAATAGTTGGAAAAACTTCTATTTTTTTTGAACCAAAAATAAAATTATGTGATACTTCAACTTCACCGCCTAATGCAAAGGTTTTATTGAAGTTATACCATATTTGAGGTTCGGTTATAATTACGGCTTTTTTACCTTTACCATCATAGTCATCATCTTGCGACCATATATCAATAAATCCAGTAAGAGTTATTCGCTCTTCCCAAATTATGCTGAACCAAGTTCCTGTCCATTGAAAATCAATGCCTTCACGTGAGTAGTCATCATATCTGTAACCAGCGTATGTGCCGAGTGAAACATTACCCAGTTCAAATGCTGCTGATGGTCCCAAAATCAAAATGTTACTAAAATGAGCACCATAGTTCATTCTGTGGTACATAAACCCACCATTGTATTCTCCGTGTATAGCAAGAGGAAATTCCCATAGCTTTAAATCTCTTGATATCTCTAAATAAGCCAGATTTGGCTCATGGTGCGGACCATTAAAATCAAGGTCAATAAACCAAAATGTAGAGCCGGCTTTGTCTGGTTTAAACATTTCGAAAGTAGCAGTCATATAGTCACGGTCTTCAGCATTTTTACTATTTGCATCAGTAAAATCGTAATGCAATTGCAGGTTTTGACCAATTGATGCAATTGAAAAGAGTATTAGAATAAAAAGAAATGTAATTTTTTTCATTGGAAACAGGTTTTATATAATTGGTTACAAATACTATTTGCAAAAATAGGTTATTTCTTTTGAATTATTAGAATGGAAGACTCCTTTGGAAAATGCTTTTAATCCATTATATTTGCGCGTCTTTTAAAATTACTGTTATGAGAATTAAATTGTCTGTTATTTTATTGTTCAGCATATTTTTTATTGGGGCTCCACTTATCACTAATGCTCAAAAGAAAAGCGATAAGCTAAAAATTGTGAATGGAGCATTTAAAAATAAATATTACAAAGGTGTTTGGCATATTTCAAAAGATAGAGCGTATAAGTTATTAAGTGAAAATGGTGAAGCTTATAATCTGGTTATAAAAGGAGAGAAGCTGCAAAAAACAGGTTCTGCTATAGCATTTGTTGGTGGTGCACTGATAGGTTATAGTTTAGGATCTGCTGCTGCCGGTGCCGAAGACCCACGCTGGTTTGTTGCTGGAATAGGAGGTGGTCTTGCATTACTCTCATTACCAATATATTCTACTGGGAAAAAGAAAGTTCAAATGGGTGTTGAAGTATACAATGAAGGTCTAAAAACCGCCTATATACCTCAAAAAAGATTTATAGATAAAGTTAGTATCGTTGGTACCGAAACTGGAATTGGACTAAGAGCTACTTTTTAGTATTGTAAAATCTCTTGACGAAGAATGATAAATTCGTTCTCCATGCAACTGTTTTACTATATCTCTGAATATTTCTGTTATAGCATTTGATTGATCATATTCAGGTACGCATTTACCTTCTCTGGTTGCCTCCTTCATTACTCTGTCAAATGGAATTTTGCCCAATAAAGGAATTTCATTTTCCTTTAGGTAGTTTTCTATCTCATTCGTAAGTTCAATATTAATATCTGCCTTGTTTATGATCGCTACAATAGGGGTTTTAAATCCATCAACTAATTCTTTTGCTCTTTTAAAGTCATGAAATCCACTTAACGTTGATTCAATTACCATAATTACCAAATCTGTTCCTGTTACAGAAGCAATTGCAGAGCATCCTATTCCAGGAGGGCCGTCATTTACAATGAATTGAGCAAAATCAGCTATAGCAATTTCTTTTGCTGCTGAACGAAGCTGCGATACTAATTTCCCGGAATTTTCTTCGCCGGGTTTCATTTTCGCATGAACCATCTTACCATGTCTGGTTGAGGAGATAAACCAATGGTTACTGTATTCCTGCATCATATCAATTGCATTAACCGGACAAATATTTTTGCATAGTCCACAACCCTCGCAATAATACTCGTTTATATTTAAAATGTTACTATCATCATAATAAAGAGCATCAAACCGGCATTCATTGACGCATTTGCGACAATTAACACATAATTTGTTGTTTACTATGGCTTTTGCTCCACCAGGGAAAGCATGGTGTTCTAAATTTTCAGGTTGTAAAAGCAGGAATAGATCTGAAGCATCAACGTCGCAATCTGTTATTACAGTATTATCTAGCAAACTAACAATTGAGCCTGTAACGGTTGTTTTTCCTGCGCCGCCTTTTCCGCTAATTATGGTAATTTCTTTCATGTTTGTTTACTATAGATTAATTTTTTTAGCTACGAAGTTCCAAATATTTAAAAACTCGTCCTTTAAATTATTATCGTATATAATGCTTTGCTTATTGGCTTTAGAGTAACCTTCAGCAACATTTTTATCGTATGGGATTTTTGCAATTAGTTCAATGTTTTGCTTTTTAAGGTATGCTTCCATTTCTTCTGTGTCGTTATCGGCTTTATTAATAATTACTCCATACGGAAGTTTAATATCGTTTAAAACTTCAACTAACAATTTTAAATCGTTTAGTCCAAAGGGAGAGGGCTCAGCTACTGCTATTACATAATCAGCTCCTTCCACACTGTGTACAACTGGACAACTTGTTCCAGGAGGTGCATCAACAATGGCAACTTTTGATCTATCTATGTGTGATTTCTTGAATTGCCGAATTAACGCTGTTTGATGTGGTAAGCCTATTTCAAGACGGCCTTCTTTAAGTAATATCTGTCCATTTTGTCCAAACTCATTAATCTCGCCTATGGGCTGATGAATCTCTGTAATGGCCTCATCCTTACACACTAAAACACATGCCCCACAGGAGTGACATAGTTCTGTTGAAACCTGAGCAATATTAGCCTTAGGAATAAGTGTAATGGCATTAAAACTGCAATTCGCTTTACATTTACCACAGAAAGTACACTTTTCTTCGTCTATTTGAGGTATTGGTATAGTTAATCCTATTGATTTTTTGAGTTCAAGCTCTTGGTAAAATAAATGATCATTTGGCTCTTCTACGTCAAAATCGTAAAGAACTGCCTCCCTATTTAAGTCTTTTAATGCTGTTTGGTGTAGTCCAATCGAAACTGTAGTTTTCCCTGTCCCCCCTTTGCCCGAGGCAATAACAATTTTTTTCACGTTAAAAAATACTTTGGTGAATATTACATTTAGGATGTGAAAAAAAGGCTGCTCGCTAACAAACTATGAAATCAATTTGAAATACCTAACTATTCAAATCGCAATAACCTCTTTACGAAAAAAATGGAACAGCCTTTTTATTTAATTTTTTAATGGTTTTAATCATTTCGCAGATCTCTTCCTTTTCTGCCTGCATGATAGTTTCCATTTCCTAATCCTCGTCCGTTACCCATGCCTCTGCCTATTCTTCTTCCCAAACCTCTGGAAAGGGTGTCGTTGTCTTGTTCTGGATTTTGGTTTTTAGGACCACAATTCCCTAATCCTCTACCTGTTTTTGGGCCGTCGCCGTTAGGCCCTTTATGATTTAAACCTGGCATAATAACCTCCTTTATTTAATTTTAGCAATTATTTCTTCTATGGTAATTTGCTTATTTTCAGGAACAATCATTTGAATACTTAATTTTTCAAGTAAATTTTTCGCTTTTGGGCCAAACTCAATAGCTACAATTTGAGTAACCTCTCTATTGGCTAACATTTCTACTACACTAGATCCCACACCGCCTTTATTGTTCTTATGCGGATTATCAATAAATTCTGTTTCGCCAGTTGCATGGTTGTGGAGTGCGAAATAAGCACATCTACCAAATTTTTCATCTACCTGAGCTGCTTTGGTATTAGCATTTGATGTTATTGCAGTTATCATATTATATTATTTTATTATACAAATATAATGAACATATGTTCATTATCAAAATTTTTAATAAAAAAACTGCCCTAAAGAGGCAGTTTCAGTATTTTTAATCTACTTTATTCTTTTGAAGTTTCTTCTTTATCAGAGTTTTTATCTTCTTCCTTTTCTTCTTTTGATTCAAAATCCATCAAATCATGTTTCTGAAGAATATTATACCAGTTTATAATCTTTTTGATGTGGCTGGCGTAAACTCTATCTTCATCATAATCAGGAACTACCTCTTTAAAATAAGCAATAAGTTCATCTTTAGCTGATTTATGGTCAATTGCCGGACCGCTATTCTCTTTGTCTTTAATAGCTTGTAAAATCTCGTTTAAAGGTTTATCGTCGTCTTCTGTAAAGATGGCAATGTCCTCTAAAGAGCTTATTTTAGTGGCATTGTAATAAGGCATTCTTTTTTTGGTATCGAGGTTTTCGATAATTACACCTTTGGCATTTCTTGATACCAATTTGTAAAGTCCTGGTTCTCCTGAGATTGCTAAAATATCTTTCAACATAGTTTCATTATTTTTACGTTCACAAAGATAAAATTCTGATTTTGATTTTTATCTTCTATTACTAGAAAAATTAGGCTATTTCGTCACTATTTTATATTGCGCTCTTTTTTAATTGTATCGAAAGCTTCTGATATTTTCTGAAATTTCTCTTTTGCTTTTTTTTGAAACTCTTCTCCTAAATGGGAAACCTTGTCAGGGTGGTGTTTTACAGCCATTTTACGATAGGCTTTCTTAACATCTTCGTCTGAAGCATTGGGGCTAATCTCAAGTACTTCATAGGCCCAATTTGTTGATTGAATAAACATTGATCTAACCGATCCTATATCTTTGGCAGAGAGACCAATTCTAACTCCTATATCATCTATAAGGTTTTGTTCGGATATGTCAATATGTCCATCAGATTGCGCTATCCCATATAGAAAATGCATAAGCTGTAAGCGAGATGCATAGTCCATATTCTCTCTAATTTGCTGACAAACTTCGTTCAGAGGAATTTCCTGCTTCAATATATCTCTGAGCATTTTGAGTGCCTCCGCAGCAGCATCTGGACCAAAAGCTCTGATGAAATAACTTTTTACGTAATTAAGCTCTGACTTTAGGATTTTACCGTCTGCTTTCATTACAGCAGCTGTTAGCACAAGAAGTGTCATCGCATAGCCTCCGGTGGTTGTGTGTGTCCGTTGATCCGTTCCTGCACTTCCTTTTTCGAGGTAGGCACCCGCAAAGAAGCCTACAATTCCGCCAATTGGTCCAAAAAGTGCCCATCCTAAACCTCCGGCGATCCATTTTGCAAATTTACTCATCTTTAATTATCATTTTATGGATTGATGATACCTGGTCAATGATGCTTTTACTCTCATCATTGATAATAACAAATCGAGCTTCTTTTTCTCGCTCAACATCTGTTAATTGTTTATTTATCCTTTGCAAAATTTGTTCCGATGACAACTTGTCACGTTCTTGAACTCTTTTTATACGTATTTCTTCAGCAGCAGAAACAGTGATTACTCCATCCATGTGCTTATGAAAGCCGCTTTCAATTAGAATTGCTGCTTCATGTAAAACATAGGGCGTTTTTTGGTGGTTTACCCATTCTTTAAAATCGATCTCAACTTGCTGGTGTACAGCTTGATTAACTGATTCTAGTAATTTATCATCATTGAATATTTTACCTGCTATATACTGCTTGTTTAGTTGATTATTAGGCAAATATGCTTCTTGTCCAATAATTACAATTATTTTGCTTTTTAATGATTTATCAAACTGCATAAGAAACTTTGCCCTTTCATCTGCATGATAAATTGGTATGTCAAATAGCTCATGAAATACTTTAGCCACAGTGCTTTTTCCAGAACCAATTCCTCCTGTCAAACCAATTACTTTCATTAGAATAATTTAAGAGATTTTGCTACTTTTCTTTAATAATAAAACGTGCTTTTTGAGGCCAAAATCTGGTAACTTGCACTTCTTCAGGCACATATAGCAATGTAACTTTTAATTACTGAGGGTCATTTTGTGATGAAATTTCTCGGTAATCAATTGCTGGATGGAAATCTGAAGGTTTTACAATTTGAAAGTTCTGGAAAGATACCAGATAGGTAATTTTTATTTTGTCGGGGAAAACACTCAACGAGACAGTATCCGGTTTATTAATAATGTTTATTGGGACCTCAATAGTGTTTTCAGTAAATTGTTCTACAGCTACTTTAACTCTAACTTCTTTTGCTGATAAATTGCATTGATCTGGTGATTTGAGTTTTACTGTGTAGGCCTGATTTTTATTAATATTTTCGCCGATAATACTTTCTGTGTAAATATCGGTTAATGTATCAAGTACCGATTTCGGTCCTTTAACAACTACAGAATCTGGCATTGTCTGGGGTTTTCCTTTTAGACGGTGCTGTGGCGCATAATTAAGGCTGAGTTTGGGCGAAATTTGTACTGTCTTTTCATGCAGTTTATCAAACTTAAGGTTCAAAATACTGGGGCTTACATCAAGTACTTTTATTTCGTCGTTCAGGAATCTTTCCATTTCCTCTTTTTTACTTGACATGTAATACTGAAACTTTATTTGATTTGAGTTTGATTCATTTGCAGAGAAGTAAGATTGTAAATCAATGTTAAAGGGCAGTGCAATGCTTCCTATTGTATATTTTAATAGCGTAAATCCTCTGCCAGATACCTGAAGTTTTACTGTACCCGGAATTTCATCAACCATTACATAATTGTCAGGGTAATTATAAAACTCAATAGGACATTCAATTTCAGTGATGTAATCTTTTGATAGAGAATTCATTAACCATAATATGGAACTTATGCCAACAAAGATCATAAAGATTATTATTCTACGATCGATCTTTTTTAGTTCTGTATTAATTTTTTGGATAAACCCTTTATTTTTTTCTTTGCTCACTTTAATACGTAAAAAATTTCTTTAAGCGAAGATAAGCATTCCAAACGAGTTGACGAAAGGTAGCATAAAAATAAAGATCTAATTAAGAATCGTAAGTAATTAGCAGGGAGGAGGGCATAAAAAAACTGTTGGCTTGAATTGGAATTCAAACCAACAGTTTCAATTTTTTTGAGTTTAGCGATTAGCTTGTGACAAATCACTTGTATCTTTTACAAGTGCTGATTTATCTACTTTTACTTTAGTGTTATCAGCAATCTCTAAATCAACAGTTTTTTCTGAAGTGCCTACAACTTTTCCGTACATTCCGCCAATTGTTAGCACTTTGTCACCTTTTTGTATGTTTTCTCTGAATTTTTTAGCTTCTTTCTGACGCTTCATTTGAGGGCGAATCATAAAGAAATAAAAAATCACAATAATAATAATCAAGGGTAAAAAAGCCTGAAGGCCACCACCTTCGCCACCTTCTTGTGGCATCATTAATAAAATGTTCATAAAGTTCATATGTTTAGAATTAATTCGGTACTACAACGTTTGCTTCTATTACTAATTGTTTTGACGCAGGCTGCGCATTGGTTAAGACAGTAACTGCTTTATGCTGTCTTCCAGAGCGACCAGAACTGCTAAAGGTTACATCAACTTTACCGGAATCACCAGGAGCAATTGGTTTTTCAGTATAAGATGATACTGTACAACCGCATGTAGAACTGGTAGATCTGATGATTAGGTCTGCGTTACCTGTATTTTTAAATTTAAAAGTATGCACAACAACTTCTCCCTGAATAATAACTCCAAAATCGAAATATTGTGGGTTATCTGTGTTGCTGTCAATAAATGTAATCTCTGGCATTTGAATACTACTATTACTGCCATTCGCTGAGATCGGATTTTTAACTAAATCAGAAGTTACTTTGTCTTTGTTTCCATCTGAGTTGCATGAAAATGCAAAAATCAATAAAAAAATAAATCCTGAAAGTCTTATCATAGTTTTAAAGTTTTAATTTTTGTCTGTCTTACGATCAAATATTGAACCATCAATTTTATTCAACTTCTTATTTGTTTTGAGTTTTGCTACAATTTTATCTAAAACACCATTAACAAAGGTGTTACTCTTTTCAGTACTGTAAAATTTCGCTAACTCAATATATTCATTTAATGTCACTCTGACAGGTATTTCTGGGAAATTAGTAAGTTCAGTAATTCCCATAGAGATAATTACCTTATCCATCAGTGCAATTCTATCTAGTTCCCAATTACTGGCTGTTTCTTTGATAATCTTTTGCGAATCTATGAATTGTCCTGTAGTTTTAACGAATAAATCCTGCGTGAATTTCTGATCAGATTCGTTTTTGAATAGACTCATTAGCTTAAGTCGGTATGTCCTTTTAATGCGCTCAATTGTACGGATATTCATACTTAGAACCAATTCTATATCATCATTCCAAAACACAGATTTTTCTTCTAATGTTTCAAATAATAGATCTGATTCAGCAATTATTTCGGTTAAAATTTCAATGATAACTTCTTTATGAGCTTTATGGTCAGGTTCTCCTTCTTTAACCATATATCTATTATAGAAGTTACAAGCCTCAATTTCTTTAGCCAGTTTTTTTATTAAATCATCATCTTCGTGCCAGCCTACGGCATTATTCTTAAGGTATGATTGGATTTCTTTGTTTTCTATGATTGCCTGCATGGCAGGGTTCTCAATAAAACGCATGTTTGGGTTTTTCTCTTCGTCGGTGGGGAAGTGTTTGCTTTTTTTGCGTTCTATTTCTTTATGAAAGTAGTGGTGTATTTCAATTAATAATTGAAAAAACAAGTAATAAAGATCCTCGAAACTTTTAATACTTTTTTGTAACTCCTTGTTGTATTGTTCAATACTTCCATCAGGGTTACGCAACCATGCATAAATTATTTGCATGACTTTAATTCTAAGTAGCCTTCTGCTAATCATACTCCTTCAGTTTCAAAATTGTGCAGCAAAAGTAATGCAAAACTCATTATTATTTGCATTTAACATGCATTTTTTTGGTATATCGTTCAATTCTATGACTTTGGATAGTTATGATTAGGTAATTAGATAATTTTCTATAAATTCTCTAGTGAATTTTAACTAATAATGTTACAAACAAAAAAATATTTCTATTTTTGTCAACGATTGTTGTAAATGAAAATGATTGAATAATGGAAGGATTTGAGAACAAAGAAAATGGTAAAGAAAAAGTGAGAGATGAGATTTTTTCTAAAGCCGTAAGAGCTGGTAAACGGACGTATTTTTTTGACGTTAAGGCCACTAGACGGAATGATTACTATCTAACAATCACTGAAAGTAAAAAGAAATTTAACCAGGATGGTACTTTCTTTTACGAAAAGCATAAACTATTTCTTTACAAGGAGGATTTTGAGAAATTTGCAGATGGCTTAGAGGAAGTGGTTGAGTACATTAGAGCTAATCAACCAGAATTAGAACCAAAAGCTGAATCAGATTTCGAAGATCAAGAAACTGTAAATGAGCCAGCAACAGAAGCTGAGAAATTTACAGATGTTGATTTCGATGATTTAGATAAAGAATAAAAAAACGGCGCCTTTTATGGCGCCTTATTTTCTCTATTTCTCTTTTTCTTCAGTTCTATGTCAGCTGATGGGCATTATTCTGCTCTTATCTGAGTAGAATTTTTTGTTTATAACCCATTCAGAATTACCCAATTGTTAATTTTCTTTTTCACTATTGAGGCTAGTGCCTTCCTTCACCTTCTTTAATTTTTTGTTTGATTTCTTCGCTTTCAGAACTTAGCAGAAAATCTTTAGTAACTTCTGGCAAAAATGGAAAAACCTCTTGTAATTGATCATTTTTAATCGCTGCTCTTATTTTCGAAGCGCTTACAATTCCTTGATTTTCAATTCCACTATCAATTTTAATACGGGGGACCTCTACTAACTCAACTCCTGATTTTGGCAGTAGCTTTTTCATAGCATTATTATATGCCAGTGTTGTTTTGCAATAATCTTCTGTGCCAACGTATCTTCTTGTTATTCCCAAAATAGGGACAATGTATCTGATAAATGTTTGAATATCCAATTCTGCCTGTTTCATGGATATTTCATTTTCAGGTTGGTTCTTTAAAAAGTAGGATGGAAATATAGTACCAGAAACCACATAATGACTACTTTTTAGCATGACTACATTGTCTAAATGCGCTATTCCTTTTTCAATAAGTTTCCATCTTATTTCAAAGGGGAAGCTGGATTTATCTTCCTCAACAACAAAGAGATAGAGTACGCGACTTTCTCTTGATGCTTTTTCAATTAAAAATTTATGTCCATTGGTAAATGGATTACAATTTACAACAAGCGCAGAAACAGGTCGACTAGATGTTTCTATCTTACTTTTTCTGATATAGTCCTGATATGTTTTGATATTTTCGTAACCAAACTCTAAAACAGAAAATAGAGGAGGAGCAGTAGCAATTTCAGTGAATCCTAAACCTTGAAAAAGCTCAGTATTTCTTGGTAATGTATAAACAAATATATGCTTATGCTCTAATAGTAATTTGTCCATTAAATGAGTTACTATTTGCGAAAAAGCAATAGTATTTCGGAATTTTGGTGCAACTGCCACGTATTTTAAAATGTGCTTTTTAAATGATCCTGTACCAATTATTTCTTCATTTAAATTATATAGCACCATCGTGTAATCGACGTCATATTCATTATATTCAAAATCGAGTTTGGCTAAAAATTCACTTACGAATTTTACATCGTAAGGATTTGAAATGTCTAGTACTTCTTCTCTGAAGTCAGCGTTTTCAAAGCTCATAGGTTTTTAAATTGGGGTTTATTTGACAAAGATAAATGAAAATAGAACCTACTAGAATATCTGCAGCACCACCTGGCGATAAATTCTTATTTTTTGTCCAGATGCAAAGATTCTCATATGGCTCCCAGTTATTATTAATTAGTGCTTGTAGGGCAATATTAGATTTTTCTTTAATTAATTGAAGCTTTTTCTCATTACCTCTATAAAGAATATTAGAATCATCAAGGATACTCATAATGCTCAAAAGAGTCTTTATGAGCGTTATTTGTTTTTCTTTTGAAGTGTTTCGTAGTGAGAACTGGTTTAAGTAGAGTTGTGGAATTCCCGCTTCAAAAATAGATGGTAATCCATTTAAAATCTCCGCTTTTATGCCAATTTTAGGATTTTGTGTATTTTTTCTAACCTTGTTTCCATGTGTGTTAGCCAAATTATTTAATGGATCAGCATTAATGGCTGCATAAAACTTTTTAATTGTATTTTTAATATTAGCAGGAGATAACTCCATTTTATTTCTCACAAGATTAGCAATTGTATATCCAATTATTATTAATAGAAAAATAGCTCCTTTATGTGTATTTAAATTACCTGTTGCATTTTTCATTTTAACTTCAGCTTCAATTCCCAAAGCTCTAAGGCTTTCAAATGTGAAAGCTTTTTCCTCAATAATAATTTCACCGAAGAGTTTAGTAAAAATGTTGGAAATAGCTGAAGTGGATTGTAAAAATGAGTTATAATCCATATCAGAATGTGAGCCTGAATCAATTGGGGTTACTAATCCTGGTTTTGGAAAAAGTGATATTTCAGCTAATAAAGCGTTAAGCATCAATTCCGATAGTATTTCAGATTGCTTTTCTTTGTGTTTTTGAAATAAATAATTATGTATGCTATCGTGCTGAAATTGTTTTAGTTCATTGATACTGTGGTTCTTTTTCCTCATGCAATTTACTGCACTCTTTGAATGGCAAATGAAACATGGTTTTTCTTTTCCACTGGAAATGATTTGACACTCTTTGTCGATAATATCCACATCAATAAATCGACCTAGTTGGTGGCTCGTTTCAAATTTTTCAGTAATGCTTTTAGCTTCAGCTGCGGATTCCGGAAATTTGAATCCACAGAAATATACGAGACCATTATCATTTTCAATGATTTGTTCCGTATGATCTGATATGATTAATCTGTTAGCTAAAGTAAAAGACTTAAATTCAGCGAGAGTTCCAAAGAAAAAATGGCGTAATTGTTTATTAGATTTTGGCCAACCAGGTATATTCAGAGCCAATGAAACCAACGGCAGCTGATACTTTTGAACCGCACGGCATTTTGCCAAATAAGTCTCTTCTTTAGCAGCTAGAATTTTTATCCGAATATCATTCACATCCATAACGGGATGGTTATTCTTTGATTTGCTTAATCGTATCTATGATGGTTCCGTCTCTGTATTCAATTACACCAACTACTTTATCTGTATGCTCAATTGGGTCAGGTTGTCCGGTAATTTTATCAACTTCAATTTCTAAATCTTGAATTTTCTTAATATTTAAACCTGCTTTCTTAAGTTTCTGTTCCAACTCAATATTCTTAGGATTTACGCAAATACCTCTTTCTGTTACAACAATATCAACACTATCACCTGGTGTCACTACATTATTGACCTTTTTCTTGATTATAGGTAAGCGTCCTCTAAATGAGGGGCATACAACTATTGTGAGATTTGCTCCAGCAGCAGTATCAGAGTGTCCGCCACTTGCACCGCGTACATCACCTTCAGAACCCGTAATTACATTGACATTAAAGTTAACATCAACTTCAAGTGCACCTAGAACAACTATATCCAGCTTATTAATCATGCAGCCACAGTTAAATGGATTGGCGTATAATGCTGCCCCAATTTCAATATGATACGGATTATTCATAATTGATTGACTCACAGCTGCATCAAAAGATTGAACATCGAAAATAGCCCTGAATAGTCCTTCATTAAGCATATTAACTCCATAGCTTGTAACACCTCCCAATAAGAATGAGCCCACAATTTCGTGCTTTTTCATTGCTTCACGCACAAATTTAGCTACTGCAAGAGAGGCTCCTCCAGCACCAACCTGAAATGAGATGCCATTTTTAAATAAACCACTATGAATAATAGCTTCAGAAGCCAGTTTTGCTATTCGTAAGTCCAATGGGGCTTTAGTAATGCGAGTTGTACCTGATGCAATCTTTTTAGCGTCTCCAATTGAATCAACCTCAACGACATAATCTACATAGTTTTGTCTTATTGATGGCGGAACACATGGGTAGTCAACTAAATTATCGGTAACTACAACCACCTGTTTGGCATACCAGGCATCAATCATGGCATAGCCAATAGAACCAAACGCACTTGGTCCATGTGAACCAGTTGCATTTCCTTCTTCATCGGCTGCTGAAGCAGCTATAATGGCAAGGTCAATTTTTATTTTACCGGTTTGTACGCTTCTTACTCTACCACCATGAGAATGAATAACGAAAGGTTTCTTCATAATACCGCGTGCACATGCTTCACCAATGGCTCCACGAATACCAGAGCTATATATTTGACTAATGATACCTTGCTCAATAAATGGTAAAATTGGTTCATGAGCAGATGTTAACGATGATGATGCTAAAATAATGTCTTTTATACCCATATTAGCTAATATGGTCATTGCTTGAACTAAAATATCGTCGCCACTACGTAGATGGTGATGAAAAGAAACAGTCATTCCATCTTGAGGATTGCATTTTAAAATAGCCTCTTCCAATGAATCACACATTTTACTTGTATGTGGCATTCTAGCTTTAATAGCTGGTGGAACTGTTTGCTCTGACATCCAACCTTTTTGTAATTTAGTCCAAACACCCTGATATGGTTCAAGAGCCCCAAGGCCATCTAATTTTTCAGGGATTTCTATATTGAGTGCATTTCGTGCCATAATTTTTTATTTGATAGTTTCAGGGTCAATATCAGCCAATGTTAAAGTGTGGATAGCTCTGGTTACTACAGGAGCATCAACCATTTTGCCATCTACAGCGAATACGCCAATATCTTTAGCTTTGTTTTCATAATAGGCTTTTACAATACGGTAAGCTTTTCTAATTTCTGATTCAGTGGGGGTGAAAACCTCATTTACGATGTTTATTTGTCTTGGATTAATTACAGCTTTACCCGTAAAACCAAGTTTTTTTATGTAAACCGTTTCTTCACGCAACCCTTCTTCATCTTCAACATCCACGTACACAGTATCAACAGCATCAATTTTTGTGGCTTTGGAGGCCATAACAATTCTTTTTCTTGCGTAATCAATGCCATAATTGTCCTTTGATTTTTCTATTTGCATGTCTGCTGTAAGATCTTGTCCTCCAATGGTTATGGCGTCTATTCTAGGTGAGAATGACGCTAGCTCATATACGTTTTGTACACCAAGAGCTGATTCAATCATCACATGCACTTTTGTTTTTGTATGTGGAAGACCATGGGCATCTTCAATCTTTTCGATGATTTCAAAGACTTTTTTAAGCTCTTCCACATTTTCTGTTTTCGGAAGTCTTACGGCATCAGGCTGCAATGGTATTATTTCTTCTAAATCATGTATTCCAAAGGGTGTTTCAATATGGTTTAAACGAACTGAAATTTCACAATTGTAAAAATCATTTGATTTGAGCATATTGCGAACTAGAATTCTTGCTGCATCTTTTTGGTTGAGAGCTACAGCATCTTCTAAATCAAGCAAAACACTGTCAGCTCCATATACACCTGCTTGCTGAAGCATGGCTGGATTATTTCCAGGAATGTACAGCATACTGCGTCGCTTGTTGATCTTATTTTGATTCATGTTGTTGTTTATTGGGGTTGTGTGTCTTCTATTTTAGAGTTCCTTGTTGTTTATCGAGTGATCGTAGCACAGCAGTTTCAACTCGCGCTTTAATTGTAGGAGAGAGTGCCCCTTTATCTTTGGCAATAATTCTGGCTCCAGTAATTTCATATTTTTGGAGTAATTCTGTAATGTCTCTATTAATCTGGTCTTTGAATTGTTTACCAACACTGGAAGATAATTCAATGTGGTTATCTCCATCATTATCAAGTGGTTCGATAAGAATCATAATGTCGCTGGATTCAAAAGTACCTGCCTGGGCTTTATGGACTGGTTGCATATTTTTTTCCGGCAAAATTACTATTTTAATAGGCATTTGCCTATTTTCGTACGGTATTAAAATATATTTTACAACATTTATTTGTTTCAATCGTAAATATATTGGACTTCGATTTGAAAATCAGCCTATAAATTAAGTATTAACTAAACATTGACTTATGAAGTTTTTAGGAACTCTACTCGTTACAATTATCATTTTTGCAGTTCATTTAAATGCTCAGATTTTAACTGAAGCTCAAAAACAGGATTTTAAAGAAAATCCAAGATGGAAAGCAATGATGAAGCAATCTGATGTGAACCTGAACGTTGCCAAAGAAGCGTTTCGGTTGTATAGAGAAGACCGTCATTTAAAAGATATTAGTGGGTGGAAAATATTTGAGCGATGGGCGCACAGAGCTCAATATTTTGTGGATGAAAATGGTGATTTTTTAGATGCAGATAGAACGTTAAAAGCCTATGAGGAATTTAAAAGTAATAACAAAGGTAAAGCTCCAAATGGAAACTGGAGTGTTGTAGGGCCAGTAAACTTACCAACTGGTGGATCGTTTGTTGCAGGTCTTGGGCGTATTAACGCACTTGAATTTCATCCTACAAATCCTGATATGTTTTATGTTGGAGCTCCTAGTGGTGGTATGTGGATGACCGATGATGGTGGGGATACCTGGACTACAACCACTGATAATTTACCTTCAATAGGTGTTTCAGCAATTGCTATTTCGCATGAAAACCCTAATCACATATATATTGGAACTGGAGATCGCGACGCTGATGATGCTCCTGGCGTTGGTGTATTTAAAAGTGTAGATGGAGGTCATACCTGGATGCATAAAAATGAAGGAATGGGCAATAGAGTGGTAAATGACATGCGCATAAACCCAAGAAATGCCAATACCATTATTGCCGGAACATCCGGAGGGATTTTTATTTCACATAACGCTGGTGAAACATGGACAAATGTAATTAATGGAAATTTCTGGGATATAGAATATAAACCTGGAGATACTTCTATCGTTTATGGAGCTTACGGAGGAAGCTTTTATCGTTCACTAGATGGCGGTAATTCATGGATGATGGTTGGATTACCTATCAGTTCTTCACGTACAGCAATTGCGGTAACCCCTGCTAATCCTAACTTAGTTTATGGTGTATTATCTTCAGGAAGTGTTTTTGCCGGGTTTGTTAAATCTTATGATAGTGGTGAATCATTTGAATTACAGTCAACTGAACCGAATATTTTAGGATATGACTGGGCTGGAAATGATGATAGAGGTCAGGCATGGTATGACTTGTGTATGGCTGCTGATCCCAATGATGAAAATACTGTATATGTGGGAGGTGTAAATGTATGGAGTAGTTCAGATGGAGGCCAGAGTTGGACCATAGAAGGCCATTGGACGTCTAATATTCACGCTGATCAGCATATTATGGAATATTCCCCCTTAAATGGAAAACTATATGTCGGCAATGATGGAGGGATATATGAAAAAGGTAGTGGAAAAGATAGTTGGATTGATCATAGTAATGGTTTAGCTATTTCTCAGATATATAAAATTGGACAATCTGCACAATCAGCAAATCTTGTAATGGCTGGTTATCAGGATAATGGAACATCAACATTTACCAGTGGTGGATGGCTACAATCAATTGGAGGAGATGGGTTTGAATGTTTAATTGATCATACTAATTCTGATATTCGATATGGTGAACTCTATTATGGTGATATTAGGAGATCAAGATTTGGAAATGGTCCATTTGGAACTATTGCACCATCAGTATTATATAACAGTAGCACAGGTGATTATGGTGGACTTTGGAGTACGCCATATGCCATTAATGAGATTGACCCGGAGTATTTTTATGCTGGTTATGATAATTTATGGCGAGCAGACTATATGCAATCAGGTAACAACGCTTATTACGTAGGTTGGGAAAACATTACCGACAATATTAATGTCCCAGGAATGATTAAGTTGGTTGAAGCTTCTCCTGCGGATGAGAATACATTTTGGTTTTCAACTGAAGGAAAATCAACTTTTGTAAGTACTGATGTAAATAGTGCAAACCCAACATGGACACAGGTATTTGGATTTGCAGGGTCGGTTATTACTGATTTAGAAGCGCATCCAAGAGATAAGAATACTCTATATGCAGTCTTTTCAAATACCGTTTATAAAACAACCGATCTTGGCCAAACATGGGAAAATATTACAGGTAATTTACCAGAGGTTAGTTATACTTCAATAGTATTTGATAAACAAACTGAGGAGGGATTATATGTGGGTTCTGACATGGGAATTTTTTACAAAGACAAGCATACTAATGGATGGCAGTATTTTGCGAAGGATTTTCCTGTTTCAGCTTTTGTAACCGAACTGGAGATTTATTATAATGATGTAAATCCTTCTGAAAGTCGCATCAGAGCCGCGACATATGGACGTGGATTATGGGAATCGCCTCTTTATAGAACTGGATTTAACACAGATATACGAATTGACTCTGTAAATATACCTCAATCAGCTTCTGTAAACGATGTTTATTCACCTCAAGTTACGGTTTCGAATATGGGCGTAAATACTATCACCTCTTTTGATGTTTCGTTTCAGTTAAATGATGGAACAGTTTCTACCGAAAGTTGGACTGGTACTTTGACATCAGGTGGTAAACAGACAATTACATTTAGTGATGTAACTTTTGCTAATATTGGTGAAAACATGGTGTTATTAAATGTAGAAATAACTGATGGTGGAACAGATGAAGATCCTGGAAATAATAATTACAGTACTACATTTATGGTTGAAGGTGGACCAGACCTTCCTATAGTTGATTTTTCAGCATCTTCAGTCGCCATTTTAATCAATGAAACAGTTACATATACCGCCTCAATAGATGGGACAGTAGATAGCTATGAATGGTATTTTGGAAGTGATGCTTCGCCAGCTACTGCCTCTGGGGTTGGCCCTCATGATGTAACTTATAGCGCTGGAGGAAAGAAGAATATCTCTTTAACTGTTGTAGCAGGAACTGATAATATTATTGAATCAAAGACAGAATATGTGACTGTATATGAACAGCCTATTGTGATTACGAATCCTGCTGGAGGCACTATTTGTGAGGGTGAAGATTTGTTGCTTACTGTAGATGCCATTGGTGAAGATATTAATTTTCAATGGTTATTGGATGGAAATGTTATCGGAGGAGCAACACAGCCATATTATACAGTTACAAATGGAACTCCCGAAATGTCAGGAGAATATACTTGTGAGGTTAGTAATCCGGCCGGAAGTGATATCTCTTCTGCAGCTACAGTTTTGGTAAATCCAAATCCAGATATGGTTGTAAGTGTTGATGATCCAGTGCTTTGTAGTGGGGAATCCGCCACAATAACTGTTTCTGGAGCTGATTCTTATAGTTGGTCAGATGGTTTGGGAAGTGGGACTGAAGTAGTGGTTTCTCCAACTGTTTCTACTTCGTATTATGTGACAGGTACTACAAATGGCTGTTCTGTAACGAATGAAGTTCATATAGTTGTGCCGGATGGAATAACTGTGGCACCAACTTCAAATCTAGTTCAGGGTTGTATTGGTACAATTATAACTGTAAGTGTTGAGGCTACTGGTGAAATGCTTTCTTATCAATGGTATAAAGATGGAATTGAAATTCCGGGAGCTGTTGATTTCAGCTATTCAATAACTGATGCTTCTGAAGATGACTTAGGCGAGTATACATGCACTGCTTATAATGAGTGTTTTTCTCAGACAAGTACAGCTATAACAATTGATTTATTGCCTATGCCAATTGCTGCATTTTCATATACGCTGGATGGTTTTGTAATGGAAACTACTAATTTATCTGAAAATGCAGATAGCTATTATTGGACTGCATGGGGCGGTTTTACGTCGACAGATGTAAATCCAGTATTTACATTCCCAAACGAGGGCGAAAAACCTGTTACATTAACGGCATATAACCAATGCGGTGACTCGTTTGCATCTGAAACTGTATATGTTGGAATTGATGATATGTATTCTACAAACCTGAATATTTATCCAAACCCATCAAATGGTGAATTTGAAATACAATTTGATGATGAATTCACTGGAGATGCTCTTGTAACAATTATTGCTTCTGATGGACGTCGTGTTCACTCTGGTTCATATACGATCTTTGATCAAAGATTAGATTTAAAAATTGATGATCTGAAAAGTGGCATGTATCTGATTCATGTAAAAGCAAACAATTCAATTTATTCATCCAGATTGATGATAGAATAATATTTGAAAATTTTCAAAATGGCTGTCCATTATATAGGGCAGCCATTTTTTTTGAGCTGGATTGCTATGAAAGATACCTGGCAATCTAAACTTTGACAAAGACAGAATGATTATATTTGCGGCCAAATAGAGATATGATAAAAGATTTAACCACCATAGAGCGCAAAACTTTTTTACTTCATTTTGCCTATTCGGTCATTGAAGGAATAATTCGTGGGGTGCTCATTTTAAATGAGTTTGTGCTTATTAAAAGTTTGGATGGGAGTAATTATCAAATTGGGTTTTTACTTCAATTTCAGCATATGGTGCTTATTCTGGCTGTTTTTATGAATGAGTTTCTTAATCGAACTGTCAAAAAACGCCGGATGTTAAATACCGTATCTATAATTACCAGGCTTCCGCTCTTTGCCTTTGCATTTTTTCCAGCAGTTACAGAAGGTTTACCAGCTGTTTATCATTGGATATTTTTATTGGTCTTTTTGGTATATTTTATGGCCAATCCAATTGTTTTTCCAACCATAAACCTCTTATTAAAAAACAGTTACTCTCATTCAAACTTTGGAAAGTATTATAGTTATGCAACCTCGGTTAATAAAGTTATAATGTTGCTTGCTACTTTTGGATTTGGTTTATGGTTAGATCATGATCCATATATATTTAGATGGGTATACCCGGTATTGGGCGTTTTGGGGATTTTGTCTGTATTTCTGCTTTCCAAGATAGATTTTACTCCCAGACAGAGTCACTTTAAGAAAGGTTTTTGGGTCTCAATAAGATTGTCCATACGAAGAATGAATCGAATCATATTGAAGCATAAATCATACAGAGATTTTGAAATAGGTTTTATGTTTTATGGTTTTGCTTTTATGGGAAGTGCAGCAGTACTAACTATCTTTTTTGAGCGGGAGTTACATTTAAATTATACTAGCGTAGCTACCTACAAAAATGCGTACAATATTCTTGCGATTTTGGTTTTACCATTTTTTGGAAAGCTAATAGGTAAAATAGATCCAAGAACCTTTGCAATTTATACGTTTGGTTCTTTAATGATGTTTATTGCATTTTTGGGCATTACTTATTATTGGGAAAGCTCAATAATGATAGGAACCTTTAAGCTTTATTATTCAGTAGGTGTAGCTTATTTGTTTTACGGAATTTTTGCTGCAACCATGGCTTTGCTTTGGAATATTGGTTCAGCTTATTTTGCGAAGAATGAGGATGCTGGTGATTATCAGGCTATTCACTTATCTCTAACAGGATTTAGAGCCTTATTTGCGCCAATTGTTGGTGTTTTTGCTTATGAAACGTTAGGATATTTCAATACGTTTATGCTTGGGGTCTTAGCATTGCTTATTGGTATAGGCATAATGCTCTTTTCGTTAAAAAGGAGAACAAAAGCCAGGTAATTAGTCCTTTTTAAAAACTTCTAACATTGATTTGTTATCTTTTGAGCGCTGTATCAGGTATTTTTTATCTTTAGAATACATTCTAATTTTTGCAAACCCGGCCGCTTGAGATGGACAACCACGTGGCGTTCGTTCACAGTTAACATTCATTTTTCGACCATTATAGACATTAATTACCATATAGTCTGGTGCGTATCTGTCTTCTTTTAAGTACAGTAATGTGTCGTTATTATCAAAGTAAGTTTGACTTAATTCTACTGTTTTTTCAATACGATGTACTTCTTTCAAATCAAAATCTGGAAATGAAAATATTGCTAGAGTTGATGCTTTTCTCCCGTAATCTAGTACTAAAAACTTTCCTCCAGGACTTAGCAATAAGCCATTTAATCGGTAGTCTTTTTCATTTGAATTATTCTTGAAATGGGGTGGTGGAACAGTAGTTAAAAGACTATATCCTTTTTGTCCAAAAGATAAGCTAACGCTAAATAATAGTAGTATTATAAATATTAAATGCTTCATTTATTGAGGTTGCTGCTGTTTATTAATGTTTTAGTGCGCAAATGTAATAAAACTAACTTCAAAAAAAAACTTATTTATGCTCGTAAACTATATTGTCAGTTCATTCGTTGTGATTAAAGTAACTATTCAACACAGCATTATGAAAAAATTATTAATTATCCTGTTGTTTGTTCCTTTGGTTGGATTTACACAGCATCACGAGCATGAATGCGCAAAAGCAAAACAAGCAAAATATTCCAAAATTTGGGATGATTTAATGAACAAAGAAGCCGGCAATCTTATCGATGTTAATTATTATGATATTTTCTGGAATATTGATCCTGCTATAGATGCTATAAGTGGTAATGTTGACACTTATTTTACTTTATTACAAAATTCAACTCAAATTACACTGGATTTGAGTAGTAACTTGACTGTTGATTCAATATTGTATGAAGGAAATCAAGTTTTATATACACATGAAAATGATATAATTACAATAAATTTTGGAGTTGGATTGAGTGAAAATACTTCACATAATGTAAATGTATTCTATCATGGAACACCCTCTAAGTTGACTGATGCGTTTACTCAAAGCACTCATGATGGTGTTCCAATTATTTGGACATTATCAGAACCTTACGGAGCGAAAGACTGGTGGCCATGCAAGCAATCATTATCAGATAAAGCAGATTCCATTGATATTAGCATAAATATTCCTGATGGAAATAAAGCTGCTTCTAATGGCGTATTGGCTGAAGTTGAAGATAATGGTAATTGGGATATTTATCATTGGCAACACCGACATCCAATTGCCACTTATTTGGTAGCTATTGCAGTTACAAATTATGATGAATTTACAAATACTGTTCAGTTTAGTGATGGTGATGTAATGGAGATTCTGAATTATGTTTTTCCTGAAGATTATGACACATGGGTTGCTAATGCTGAAACTACAGTTACGGCATTGAATTTTTTTAGTGATCTATTTATAAAATATCCTTTTGCCAACGAAAAATATGGTCATGCCCAATTTGGTTGGGGAGGAGGAATGGAGCACCAAACCATGAGCTTTATGGTTCATTTGGGATCTTCATTGGTAGTTCATGAACTTGCTCATCAATGGTTTGGAGATTATATTACTTGTGGCTCATGGTCAGATATATGGCTTAACGAAGGTTTTGCAACATATTGTGAAGGATTGTATGTTGAGTGGCAACAGAATCAAGAACTTTTTACCAATTGGAAAAGAAATGAAATGGATTATGTTGTTACGCAGCCTTACGGTTCTGTATTTGTTTATGATACCACTGATGTCTGGAATATTTTTAGTGGCCGATTATCATATTCAAAAGGGGCTATGGTTTTGCATATGATTCGCAAACAAATTGGAGATAATGCCTTTTTTGCTGCCATTGGTAATTATCTGAACGATGGTGAGTTGGCTAATGGTTTCGCCACCACTCCTGATTTAATGGCCCATTTTGAAGATGAAGCTGATAAAGTGCTTACTGAATTTTTTAATGACTGGATTTACAATGAAGGTTATCCCCAATATAATCTTGTATGGGAGCAAGTTGATGGAAAGGTATACTTTAAGGTCTCTCAAACACAATCACACACTTCCGTTGACTATTTTGAAATGAAGATTCCAGTTCTTATTTCTGGTTCTGCTACTGATACATTGATTTGGCTGCATAATACTGTTGATTATCAGTTTTTTGATGTTGATTTTTCAGAAGATGTTCAATCTGTGACATTTGATCCATATGTGGATATGGTTTCCAAGAATAATCTCGTGCAACAAGGTAATGTGGTAAGCATAAATAATGTGGATAATGTTTCTGTTCTTATTTACCCTAATCCTACTGCAGAATCCTTTATAATTCAGTGCAATGAACCAATTTTCTCTGTGAATATGTATGATTTGGGCGGGAAAGTTATTTCAATAGAAACCCCTGAGAATCCTATTTATACTAGTAATTTGTCAACTGGAGTTTATTTTATTGAAGTAATAACTAAAACAGGCAATAAGTCTATTCAAAAGCTTATGATTCAGTAAAATGAATTAGCTTTTCATATTTTTTACGGCTCAGAAAGCTATTGATAATAGTACGTGCGTCTTTATTGTCATCGGCAGGTTTTATAAAGTCGTGAAGCTCCTCCGTATTATGGACTAGCCCAGGCTCAAAAAAGCCAAAACCTTTGTATACACCATGCGATATTTTAACCACAGATTTTTCATTGCTATTTCTACCTTTATCAATGATAAAAAATGAATCGTTAGGAATGCTAGTTTTTGCTAATAGTGTCATTACACGGTGATTATAGTCTTCAGTAGGTTCTTCGCCTATACAAGCTCCGTTACACATTCCGATTTGATGATGAAAGCATGCTGAGTCAGATTTATACACACCACATAATTTCTGACATAAATTATAGTCCTCTATTTGCCGGTGCAGGTAGTTTTCAGCTTCTTTTTTGTTACCAAACAAAACATGTGCAAGCCCGTTTTTTTGATTGTTTCGTTTCAAACTTAAATTGATATAGCCATCTTTATCCGTATCTACAAATAAACCCCATGAGAATGATGATCTACGTAATAACCTATTATAATGAGGCATGTGTGCTTTGACTTCGGCAGATTCATGCAGTAAAGCCACCATCTCAGAACCGGTTATCGCATAATCAATATGCACAGTTTCAGATTTCATCTCCATGGCCCGGTTTGACTTCTTATTTGAAAAATGCGATAAAACACGCTTTTTGATATTGATGCTTTTACCAATATAAATAGGAGTATGCTGCTCATTTAAGAAATAATAGACACCGGTAGATTCAGGAAGTGTTTTAATGGTCTTTTTATCCAGATTTTCATTTAGTCCTTTTAAAACTTCCGTTAACTCAACATCTGCTATATCTTTTCCATTGTAGGTGGCCAATAGTTTAGAGAAAAGCTCAACAGTAGCTCTAGCATCACCTGATGCACGGTGACGGGCTTCGATTTCTATACCAAGCTGTTGTGATAATACACCAAGACTGTAGGAAGGATATCCAGGTAATAATTTACGGCTCAATTTAACGGTGCAAAGATTTTCTCGTTGGAAATCAAAGCCTAAAGATTTGAATTCCTGTTGAATAAAATTATAATCAAATGCTGCGTTATGTGCTACAAAAATACAATCCTGAGTTATTTCTACTACGCGTTTTGCTATTTCATAAAACTTAGGAGCATCAGCAACCATTTCGTTTGTAATTCCTGTAAGTTGCTGAATTTGCATAGGAATATTTCTTTCTGGATTAACTAATGTAACCAGCTCATCTATAATCTTTTCTCCGTCATATTTGTAAATAGCAATCTCAGTAATTTTTTCACGTCTTGCATTTCCTCCTGTCGTTTCTATATCAGTAATAGCGTAGTACATGTGATATTAATTTTCGTATTTTATTACTGTATTTTTTGAATAAAACATATCAAATTTGTTAAAGATATCACTCATGTGAAATTTTTTATTATCTTCAACATGTGTAAGTTATGAACTATTTTATATACGTATATAATTTGCACTAAATTGTTAAATAGTATTGGAATTTAAAAATATTTAGGATGAAACCTCCATTTCAAAGATTTTGAATCATACGAACATGATTATTCGGAGCAATAAAGATAAATATCTTTTCGTCAGAAAAAAGGAGGTTCCATATGGCCACTAAAATTTAAATTAAAAACATATGAAAAGAATTTTAATTATCACAGCACTTTTATTTTCAATTGTTGCTTTAACACAAGGGCAATCCGTTGTTGGAAAATGGAAAACTATTGACCATGAGACTGGTGAAGCCAAATCTATTGTAGAAATTTATATGAAAGGTGGAAAGGTATACGGAAAAATTATTCAAATTTTGAGTAAACCAAATCCTGAAACCTTGAAATGTGATGATTGTCCTGAACCCTGGGCAGATAAACCACTTATTGGTTTGGATATCATTAGAGGACTTGAAAAAGATGGTGATGAATGGTATGCTGATGAAGCAATAATTTCTCCTTCGCGTAAAAAAGTATACGATTGTAAATTATGGCGAGAAGGAGATATATTAATGGTACGAGGCTATATTGGCTGGTTTTATGATACGCAGGAGTGGCATAAAGTGGATTGACAGTTTAGAGTGTAGAGTAGGGTAAGTTGTTCTAATACAGCAATTTATTTTATTTGAATACAAGATATAGAGACGGGTAATCATTCGTCTCTAATTTTTTTTATACAATTGGAAGCAACGCATAAAAATAAAAAAAGGCGATCCCGCTCCCGAAATCGCCTGCAAATACATCAATTAAATTTCAGTTAAGAAATAATTTAACATTCCCCAGGTCATTTGAAAGTATTTCTTTTGTGCATTGAACATAAGCCATTATGTCCTTAACTAATCCTTTTTTAGCTTTGCAAAGCGTGTGGGACTCTGCCAAAAGTTTTTCAAATTGTTCTGGAGTGCAAAGTGGTGTAAATGATTTTTCCATAGGCAACATTTATGTATCAGTTATATTCTGATACAAAAACGTGCCTGTGGATATATTATTTTATTATTAAATAAAAAAAATCAAATTATTTTTTAGGACAATGAAAATGCGTGTTCTTGATTTTCAATCATTTTCCGCATATTGATTAATGCATAACGCATCCGGCCCAAAGCTGTATTGATTGAAACATTTGTGTGGGAAGAGATTTCTTTAAAGCTCATTCCAAGGTAATGACGCATAATCACTACCTGACGCTGTTCAAATGGCAATTTTTCTACAAGACTGCGTACACGGGTATAAACCTGTTTTTGAGCAATCTCGTCTTCAACGGTTAAGTCTGCAAAACGTATATTGTTCAACAAATCAACCTCATTTTCGTCATTTGAAACAGTTCGAAGATTCTTTTCCTTACGAAAATGATCAATTACCAGATTATGCGCAATACGCAACACCCAGCTTACAAATCGACCTTCATCTTTGTATTTGTTTTTTCTTAAGGAATTGATCACTTTAATAAATGCATCCTGAAAAATATCCTCAGCCAATTCTTCATTCTTGACCAATAAAAGGATGTAAGTAAATACGCGATCTTTGTGCCTGTTAATTAAAATCTCAATACTTGAATTTTTACCATCGATAAATTCTTTCACGAGATCGAAATCACTCTTTTCATTAGCTCTCATAAGCTTTCCGTTTTGGTTAATCAGAGTAGATTTCTTTCAATAGGCCTTTAATTTTAGAAGTTTAACAGCTACAAAAATAACCAAAGAATGGTCATTTCCAAATTTTATAATAGGTTTAACGCTCAAAAAGACTAAAAAGTTTGGATTTTTATCAATAAAATTTCACCATAGGTCTAATTTTAAGTGGCTTTTATCAACTGTTTTGGCGCTTTTAAATAATTGATTGATTAGATTTTATCATTTTATAGTGGTGATATTCAGATGTTCACAACTTAAAATATGTAATATTGTTCATATATAATGATTGTTTAAAAAAGTAAAATTCCCAAGTTAATTGTATCGTAATTATTTCACATTAATTTTGTAATCAATTTAGAAAAGCACAAAATGTCAGATAAAAAAGATAATTATATAGAAATAGCCAATGCTAAGGTTCACAATTTAAAAGGTGTAAGTTTAAAGATCCCAAGAAATGAGTTTGTTGTGATAACTGGTGTTTCAGGATCCGGAAAGTCGAGTCTTGCATTTGATACATTATATGCTGAGGGGCAAAGGAGATATGTAGAAAGTCTTTCTTCTTATGCACGACAATTTATGGGCCGAATAAATAAACCGGAAGTTGATTATATCCGTGGAATTCCACCGGCAATTGCTATCGAACAAAAAGTGAATACCAGAAATCCACGTTCTACGGTGGGCACCAGCACTGAGATATACGAATATATGCGTTTGCTATATGCACGTATAGGTAAAACCTATTCCCCTGTTTCAGGAAAAGAGGTGAAGAAAGACCGCGTTACAGATGTTGTGGATTTCATTGTGAAAAAAGCAAAAGGTGAGAAAATAATGATTCTGGCGCCGGTTAAGTTTGAGGACGATACGTTGGAAAGGTTGAAAATGCGGGGATATAGTCGTATTATTTGTTCTACTAAAGAGATTAGATTGAACGAAATAGAAGACGTTTCAACACTGAAAATGTGCGATGATGTGTTTTTGGTTGTGGATAGGGTAATTGGCAACGACGATGAAGATAATGTAAGCCGTATGGCGGATTCTATTGAAACCGCATTTTTTGAAGGTCACGGAGCATGCACCATTATGTTGATGGAGCAGAATGAAGTTAAAAAAGACTTTTCAAATCGGTTTGAACTTGACGGAATTTTATTTGAAGAACCCAATGAACACTTTTTTAGCTTTAATAGTCCGCTAGGTGCATGCAGAAGGTGCGATGGCTATGGACAAACCATTGGAATAGATCCTGATTTAGTTATTCCTGATAAAAGTCTTTCTATTTATGAAGATGCTGTTGCTTGCTGGCGAGGCGAGAAGATGAGTGAATGGAAAGACGAGCTGATCAATAGTGCAGATAAGTTTGATTTTCCAATACATAGACCGTTTTTTGAGTTGAGTGATGAACAAAAGGATTTAGTATGGAATGGGAATCAGTATTTTGCTGGCATTCATAAATTCTTTGAGTATTTAGAAAAAAAGGCATACAAAATTCAATACAGGGTTATGCTGAGCAAATATAGGGGAAAAACTATTTGTCCAGAATGTAAAGGCTCTAGATTACGTAAAGATGCTCAATATGTGAAGGTTGGAGGAAAAAGTATTGGAGAATTGGTTGAAATGCCTGTGATTAAATTACTACCATTTATTCAATCCATAGAGTTTAATGAGTATGATAAAAAAGTAAGTGAGCGCATTTTACAAGAGATTGAAAATCGTTTAAGCTTTTTAATTAATGTTGGTTTAGGTTATTTAACTATTAGTCGTCAATCATCAACATTATCAGGAGGAGAGTCCCAGAGAATTAATCTGGCAACATCGCTAGGAAGTTCACTTGTGGGGTCGTTGTATATTTTGGATGAACCAAGTATTGGTTTGCATCCGCGAGATACACATAACCTAATTAATGTGTTAAAAGAATTAAAAAACCTGGGAAATACTGTTGTGGTGGTTGAGCATGAAGAAGAGTTCATGCACGAGGCTGACCAGATTATTGATATTGGACCTTTGGCAGGAGCTCATGGAGGAGAAGTTGTTTTTCAGGGTACGCAGAAAGATCTTGTCAAATCAGAAGTTAGTTTAACAGCTGCATTCTTAACAGGTAAGGAAGAGATTAGTCTTCCTTCAGTTAGAAGAAAAGGGCGAAATTTCTTGAAAATTGAAGGAGCAAGGCATCATAACTTAAAAAATATTGATGTAAGTATTCAGCTACAGTCACTTAGCGTAATAACTGGTGTGAGTGGAAGCGGAAAATCATCACTGATACGTAATATATTGTTTCCTGCTTTGCAACGGAAATACCAGGGCTACAGTAACGAAAAAGGTGATTTTAAGCAGCTATCTGGAGATTTTAACATACATAAAGGCGTTGAGTTTGTAGATCAAAATCCTATTGGCAAATCATCTCGTTCTAATCCTGTAACATATTTGAAAGCTTACGATGAGATAAGATCATTATTTGCCTCTCAGCAATTGTCGAAGCAGCAGAACTTTAAGCCAGCTCATTTCTCATTTAACGTTGATGGCGGAAGGTGTGATGAGTGTCAGGGTGAAGGTACCATAAAGGTTGAAATGCAGTTTATGGCTGATGTGGAGTTGATATGTGAAGCGTGTAAAGGAAGACGTTTCAAAGATGAAATACTTGAGGTAAAATACAAGGAAAAGTCGATATTCGATGTATTGGAAATGACCATCGAAGAAGCTGTAGAGTTTTTTGGAAAAGAACCTAAAGGTAATGCTGCAAAAGTTGCCAGAAAATTACAGCCGCTGTTAGAAGTTGGATTAGGTTATGTTAAGATGGGACAATCATCGAGTACACTTTCAGGAGGAGAGAGTCAGCGGGTTAAGCTTGCTTCATTTTTAGCAAAGGATCAATCGGCTGATTCATTGATATTTATATTTGATGAACCCACAACTGGATTGCATTTTCATGATATAAACAAATTACTTAAATCATTTAACGCGTTAATTGAAAAAGGCCACTCAATTATTGTAATTGAGCATAATCCTGAAGTTGTTAAATCGGCAGATTGGATTGTGGATTTAGGTCCAGAAGGTGGCGAAGGTGGAGGAGAACTTGTTTTTGAAGGTACTCCTGAGGAATTGGCCAAATGCAAAAAGTCTTATACGGGAAAATTTATCGCTGAGAAACTTGGTGATTAGTTACTAGATTGATAAGTCGAATAAGTTAAAAACTAGTTTAATTAACTACTCAATCAACCGTTTTTAGAGTAAGAACGGTAATTTCCGGACGCATCCCTATGCGACCAGGAAAACCAATAGTTCCTGCACCAATATTTACATATAGTTGTTTATTGTTTTCCTGGTACAATCCTCCCCATTTTTCATATCGCATTGTTACCGGACTGATATTTATATTTTTTGAACGTATTCCAAATTGAAAACCGTGTGTGTGGCCTGATAGAGTTAAAAAGATATCAGCTGGATAATCTTTGACTTCACCATCCCAATGCGAAGGGTCGTGGCTGAGCAAAATGATTGGTAAATCAGAATTAATAGGTGTAGATGCTTTCAAATCACCATATTGAGGAAATGGTGGATGCCCCCAGTTTTCAACTCCGGAAATAATGATTGTATCTGAATTTTTAATTAATGTATCATATTCATTACGTAGTAGTTTCCAACCAACTTTTTCAAAAAAGTCTACAATATCAAGATTATTCCTCTGCTTATCCTGCGGTGTTTCCCATTTTACATAATCACCGTAATCATGGTTTCCTAATACAGCGAAAACACCATCTTTAGCATTAATTTGAGATAAAATAGGTTGCCATCCTTCAAGTTCAGTGGCAAAATTATTAACAATATCTCCCGTAAAAACTACCATATCAGGATTTTGATTATTAATCATATCAACCATCTTATTGTATCGCTCTTTTTGACTTTTGGCGGTGCCTAGATGTAAATCTGATATTTGAACTACTTTATAATTATTAAAGCTTTTAGGTACCGAGCTGGAAACAATGTTTTCTTCTATTATTCTAAATTGAAAACGATTAATAAATATACCAGTAATGCCCCCTATTAGAAGTAGTGCACCTGTAGAAAGCGCTATGATAGAGGTAATTCGGGATTTTGTTATTTTTAATGCATCAGGTATTATAAAAAGCAATTTTATAAGAATGGCAACTAGTCGAGGTAGATACCAAACTATAAAAATAGATGTGGCAATAAAAAACTGCGAATAATTATCTTCTTCAAGATAGCTATATGTTTTAGGACTATATATAAATAAAAAAGCCCAAAATAAAAGGTAACTTAAACTCATTGGTATTAGCACCCTTTGATAACGCTTTCTATTGAGTGATTTTCTTAAAAAAAGTTTATAGAAAATAAAATCAATCAGCACAATAAATATTGCAATTGCAAATAAACCTACATATAGTCTCATAAAATTGGATAATGTATTAATAAGTCTCAACACGAAAATATAAGAAAAGTTTGTTGAACAACAATTTAAACGGTAAATTAGAATCGATTAAGGAATTATTTATGAAGGCTTTTTTTGTTTTTATTCTATTTTTCTGTGCTTCTTTTATAGTGGCTCAAAATGATGACTCACCATCAGTTTTATTAAAGAAACTTTCTAATGCTAAAGAAGACACGGTTATTACTGATTTGTATAATCAATTGGGACAGTACTATTACGAAGTGAAATACGATTCTGCCTATTATTATTTTAACAAAGGTCTATCTATAGCGCGCAAGAAGAATATTCAAAGTGAAATTGCTTACCTGCTAACATCAAAAGCACGTGTAATTATATATGAAGGAAATTATAATGATGCTATTGATACATTAAAAAAAGCAATGGTTATTTTCAAGCAAAATAATCTCGCAAGAGCCATAGCAACTGTAAATACAAGTATTGGTGTTGTATTTTATAATAAAAGTCAGTATGATAGCTGTAAGTACTATTGGAATAAGAGCCTAAATATTTATAAAAGTTTAAATGATTCATCAGGGTTGGCCACAATTTACTCAAATATGGGAGTAGTAAATTACGTGCAGGGAAATGCAGAAGTAGCTTTAGATAATTATTTGAAATCACTTGAGATTCGAAAGAAAATAAAATCTACTAATGCTTTGGCTAGTTTGTATATGAAAATTGCTTTAATCTACCAGAATTTTTTTCAGGATAATTTAAAGTCTTATCAATATGTTTCAGAAGCAGTGCAGATTTATAGAAATGAGAATAATAAATTAGGGGAAACTAAGGCCCTAATAAATAAAGCCAATACATTAGATCACTTAGATAGCACTCAAAGAGCTTTTGAAATTTATTTGCAGGCATTAGAATCAGCTGAAGAGATTGGAAATAAGCGATTACTAGCTACTTTATATTCTGTTTTAGGTGATAAGTATACCATTAGACGTCAATATAAATTAGCGCTTGATTACTTATATAAATCTCTCAATTACAACGAAGAGATGGGACAAATACGTGAGTTAGCCAAAAATTATAATAGGATAGGAGTAATTTTTCATGAGCTTGCCGACTATAATACTGCATTGTCATATTATCAGAAAAGTCTGGAACTTGCAGATAAATTGAATTTACACGATGAAAAGCAAGCATTATATTATTCTATGTCGCAGGTAACAGCAAAAATGAATAATTATAAAAAAGCTTATGAATATTATCAAAATTATGTGACGGAAAAAGACTCTATGTCGAGACGAGAGAATAAGCAAATACTTGCTGAGATGGAAGCTAAGTATACCAATCAACAAAATCAACAAAAGATTGAATATCTGGAAAAAGAGAAGGAAAATAAAGATGAGCAATTAAGGAAATCTATCATTATTCGAAATCTTCTTATTGGCATGGCTCTGCTTGTACTGGCAGTTGCATTGTTGTTTTTTAAACGGTTCAGAGATAAAACACAAATCAATAATGAGTTAAGGCAGCGAAATCAACAGTTTGCAAGTGCAAATGAAAAAATACAACAGAATGTATCTAACATTCAGGAGTTTAACAAACTGTTGATGGAGAAGAATGAAGTAATTCAGAAGCAAAATGCAGATATAACAGAAAGTAATCGGACGAAAGATCGAATATTTTCTATAATAGGACACGATCTCCGTTCGCCGATGTCAAGCATACAAACATCGTTATTGTTATTACAAACAAAAGATTTTTCAGCTGAGAAAATTGCACACATTTATCAGTTAATGAATAGCGATCTTAAATCATCGCTTGACTTACTTGAAAACTTGTTAGTTTGGGCTAAAAATCAAGAGGGAAAAATGAAACTTATAAAGGAAGAACATTCTTTTAATGCAGTTGCTGATAAAATAGTAAAATCCCTTGATTCTGTCGCTCAAAATAAAAATATTGAGATAGATTATATTCCAACGGAAAATGATACGGCTTACTTTGATAAATCAATGATTAGCTCGGTATTACGAAATCTATTAGTGAATGCATTAAAATTTACTAAACAGGGGGGTACTATTAGAGTCAAAGCCACTTTGCAGGATGATATGCTTAAAGTAGCAGTTGAGGATAACGGAATTGGAATGGATCAGACAATAATAGATAAAATTAAGCAAAAAGGAAATTATTATACCCAACCAGGAACAAATAAAGAAAGAGGTTCTGGTTTGGGGTTATCCATCTGTTTTGATATTATAGAAATGCATAATGGAACTTTAGAAATTGAAAGTCAGCTTGATAAAGGGTCTGTTTTTACTTTTTCTATTCCAATAAAACCTAAGGAGTGAACAAATACGTAAGCTAATTGTATAAATTATTGTTATCGAACGGGATTGCCATAAAACATTATGTTTAGACAATCCCAAATTTTTTGTAAGAATATAGAAAACGATAAAATATTTTAATATGATTAAGGCACTTAAGAAGTTCTCGTTCCTGAATTTTGTAGAAAAAGTAGGTAATGCATTACCACATCCGGCAACACTATTTGCATTAATGGCAGGTAGTGTTTTATTATTCTCATTAATAGCGCACTTTACAGAATGGACTGCCATACATCCAGTGACGCACGAATTAGTGGAACCAGTAAATTTACTTTCAAAGGAAGGTATTCACCGTGTATTGCTTGAAATGGTTGAAAATTTCACCTCTTTTGCTCCATTGGGAATTGTATTAGTTGCTATGTTGGGTATTGGTATGGCCGAAGGGAGCGGATTAATAAGTGCTTTGATACGTAAACTTGTTTTAAGTGCACCAAAACGTTTGCTAACGTTTATTCTTGTTTTTAGTGGTATTCTTTCAAATTTTGCCAGTGATATTGGTTATGTACTTTTAATTCCACTTGCAGGCGTTATATTTTTATCAATTGGAAGACACCCTGTTGTGGGAATGGCAGCAGCCTTTTCTGGGGTTTCTGGTGGGTTTAGTGCCAATCTTATCCTAGGTACAATTGACCCATTATTAGCGGGTTTATCAACAGAAGCGGCTCAAATTGTTGATCCAAATTATGTGGTAAATCCTACTGCTAACTACTTTTTTATGATTGCCTCAACCTTTGTGATTGCTGCAACAGGAACCTGGGTAACTGAGCGAATTGTTGCTCCAAGATTAGGAGAGTATCATGGAGAATTAGAAGAGGACTTACATCCGCTTACCAAAAAAGAGAAAAAGGGATTAAGAGTTGCTGGGTTGGTTTCATTAGGTATTATTGGTATCGTTTTAATTGGTTTGATTCCTGAAAACGGATTTTTACGTGGCCATGATGGTACCGTATTGAATTCTCCGGTAATTGAAGGAGTTGTGGCCTGGTTACTTATTTTGGCTGGGGGAGCAGGAATTGCATATGGAGTTACTGTTGGAGAATATAAAAATGACTCCGATATTGTCAATGGTATGACCACAAGTATGAAAACGCTGGCTTCATATATTGTATTGGTGTTTTTTGCTGCTCAGTTTGTGGCATATTTCAAATGGAGTAATCTTGGGTTGATTTTTGCCATCAAAGGAGCTGATTTTCTGGTACATATGGATGTAGGGCTGATACCGCTGTTGATTATGTTTGTAATTTTATCAGCAACCATTAATATGTTCATGGGAAGTGCTTCAGCCAAGTGGGCTGTGTTGGGTCCTATCTTTATTCCAGTATTCATGTTCCTTGGCTACTCACCTGAATTAAGTCAGGTTGTTTTCCGAGTTGGTGATAGTGTTACAAATATCGTTTCGCCTATGATGAGCTTCTTTGCTCTAATTATTGCATTCTTTCAAAAATATGAAAAGAAAGCTGGTATTGGTACCATTATTTCAACTATGCTGCCATACACAATAGCATTTTTTATAGTTTGGGTAATACTATTGGTAATATGGGTATGGCTTGATATTCCGCTAGGACCAGGTGTAAACTTACATTTGTAAATACACAATTTTTGGTGTTTATTTGCTACCAAAAATGAAGTTATTAAAGAAGATAGGATTACTATATCTGGGTGCTGTAATATTGACCCTAATAGGTTATGGGCTTGATAAAGACCCTCTATACAACGATGGTTCTTTGATATTATTAGAGTTTTTTATAATGTCCATAATCATTTTTGCAGCATTAAGCATATTGTTTGGTATAATTTATTTTATACAAAAACTTTATCGAGGTAATTGATTTATGCGGATTTGAGTTTTTTTATTTCAAATCTAAAAAAAATGTAAGTCGCATGAAGAATTTTAATAGCTTTGTTGCCTTTGAGCAAATAAAGTATCTTAATAAATCAAACTAAAATGAAATTTAGCCTTCGCGAAAAACTATTTCAAATGTGGTATTGGTATGTCAATAAAGTTGATAAAAATGCCGAAATTCTTTTCATGAACTATGGTTATCATAATGAAAATGAAAAGATTCAATTATCTGAAAAAGATGAAAATAACAGGTATTCTATTCAGCTATATGACCATTTGGCATCAGCAGTTGAATTAAAAGGAAGAGATATTATTGAAATTGGATGTGGCCGTGGAGGTGGCTTATCACATGTGGTTGAAAATCACAAGCCCGGAACTGCTCGGGGAGTAGATTTGGATAAACGAGCAGTTGACTTTAGTAATAATCATTATAACCACGAAGGGTTATCATTTTATCAGGGCGATGCACAAAAATTGCATTTTGAAGACCATGAAGCCGATGCTATTTTAAATGTGGAATCATCACATAGATACCCGGATATGATGGCATTTTTAGGCGAGGTTAAGCGTATTTTGCGCCCAGGTGGATATTTTCTCTATACGGATTTTCGATATGACCATGAGATGGATGAACTTAAAAAGCAATTAGCTGAGAGTGGTTTAAGTATTGAAAAAGAAAAAGTTATCAATAACGAAGTTCTTGAAGCATTAAGACTTGATGATCCGCGTAAAAGAAAGCTGGTTAAGAAATTAGCTCCTAAATTTTTACATAAAGTTGCATTAAACTTTGCCGGAACAATAGGTTCCGAAACCTACAGGCAAATTGAATCAGGTAAATATGTTTACTATAGCTATGTTTTAAGAAAAAACTAGCGATAAGAATATTTCAAAAGCTCAATGACATTGACATCATTGAGCTTTTTTTGTTTAATATTTGATAATTTTTTGATTGTAAACAGTTTGATTGCCATGCATGATTTGAATGAAATACATTCCAGCATTTAAATCTTTAAAACTTTCAATCTCCATTGTTTTTAATTCACCTTTTAATCCATTAAAACCTTCCTCATGTATAAGCTTTCCAGAGACATTTAAGACTTTTAGCATGTAATCTCCAGTGTCTTCAATATTAATTGAAACAGTAATTTTATTATGTGTAGGATTAGGATAAATTTGAATGTTTTCAAAATGTGGTTCAATTGTTTCGTTGCCTGTTAATGCATCACAAGAAATATAAGCTCCGTCTGGTGTACACGCAATAATATTTATGCAATTTATGAATGGATTAATTGTGATGTTGCTAACATTTTTATTGGGTAAATTACCTGATACATTGCTTAAAATATCAGTTTCTATGTTATATAAGTAGATGCCATTGTAATCATCGGAATGATTAGCAATTCCTATTCCCAGCAGGTTATCATTTACCACATATATTGCATTGATTGAATCCATATACCTTACTAATTCAAAGGAGTTTCCGTAATCATTTGATACATATAGGCCATCTGAATCGGACATGTCGTAAACGCCCAAATACAGTTTATGATTTATTAAGTCATATGCTGCCGCATGACAAGGAAGGAGCAGAGGTCCAATAAACTCAAAGGGACCGTCATCTTCAGATCTTAGAATAAATGATGTGTTGTTAAAGTTACCAATTGCAATGACTTTGTTATCATCGAAGAATATATTGGAAATAACACTGTCGGTTTGCATTGTATGCACATTTGACCACGAGTAGCCGTCCTGAGATTTTGCAATTCCTCCCCAAAATCCACAAAAATAAGTGTCGTTGTGTTTTTCAATAACCTGTGGTTTATAAAAGTATTCCATAACTTCTGACATACCAGTGTAAAGATTTACTTTATAAACTGCATCTGAGTAAGTACCAGAACCAATTGTGGCTAATATGCATGAATCATCTAATCGAACGCCGTCAGTAACTTCAAGGTTGTAGAAAAGCTCAACATATTGATCATCATCTTGTACAAAAATCGATTCATTTGAACCAAAATAGATTCTTGGAAAAAATTCAATGAACGAAACAGCCTCATGGTTTTCATTAACAGCATCCCATTGTTGAGCAAAACAAATAAAGGGTTGCCAAAATAAAAGAATGACAATTAACTTTTTCATAATTAGTTGTTTTTAGGTAGTGTTTATCAAAATTACAACTAATTTTTATAGAATTATAAAATACCTAATAAGAAGCTGAAAAATAATTATTTAGATTATGTTAACAATTAATTATAAACATAATTGCATATGACATGTTCAATTTTAGGATATATGTATCTTAAACTATTATATAATTACCATATCATGAGGAAAATCTCTACTTTAATTGTACTTTTAGTCATATTTGTTGGCTACACACATGCACAAATAGGTGCCAAACATTTACTAACTTTCGAACAAGCATCCAATAGCTTTTATTCAGGTGATCCAGAAGGAGCTATGGGTATCCTTGAGTCCAATTCTATGGATTTAGCTGAAGGCAAAGACCAGTTACTTTATGAGTTATTTAAAGGAACAATTCTCTCAGAAATGGGTAAGTACTCGGAGAGCAACCAATATTTTGATAAAGCCTATCAAACTATTGATGCATTTGGCGCTGATGTAGGAAAAAAAGGACTTTCAATGTTGACCAACCCATTAGTCACTAATTATGAAGGAGAAGCAGCAGAGCAAATGTTGATTCACTATTTTAAAATTTATAATTATTTGCGCATGGGTGAGTCTCAATCAGCTATAGGAGAGGTTAATAAGATGAATGCAAGGATTGCAGATCTGGAATCGAAAAAAGGCAAGAAAACATATATAAAAGATGCTCTTTTGCATATAATGATTGGTATTGCTTATGAGCAAAATGGACAATTTGAGAATGCTTATGCTTCTTACAAAGAGGCGTATGATTTATATCAAACAAATTATGATGTAAACTTTGATGTCAAAGCTCCAGAGCAACTTAAAAAAGATCTTGTAAGAGCTGCAAAATTGTCAAATAATGAAACAGCTTTAAATACGTATATGACAAATTTTGGTATAACAAATATTGATCTTGATCCATCAAAAGGACAAGTAGTTGTGCTATGGAAAAATGGTCATGCTGCCAAAAAACTAGAAACAAAAATGACCATGCAGCCCACACAAATGAATGGTGGTTTAGGATTTATAAATACCCAAACAGGAGAACAGTTTCCTGCAGGAGCAGCCGCAGCAGGTGCAGGTATTTCAAGATTATTAGGTGGTGGCCCAACTACCATGGCATACCCATATTATGCTCCAAAAGCTGAAAAATATACAAACGCAACTGTAAGTGTTGGCGATGTATCATCTGATTTGCATGTGGCAGAAGACGTTAGTAAAATATTAATTCAATCATTATCAGATAAAAAGCTTAGAGAGATTGGTTCTATGTTGGCTCGTAGTTTAACTAAAAATGCAGGAAAAGCATTGGCTAAAAAAGGTTTAAAACGGGCAGCAGCATATATTCCAGGAGTAAGTAGTTTTTCTGGAATGATTAATAAGGGAATTGATAAGGCCGTTGATAAAGCAGCTTCTAAATCAGAGCACGCAGACACTCGTGGGTGGTATTTGTTGCCTCATAAAATACATTATACCAGGTTAGATCTGCCTGCTGGAGAGCAAACCATTAATTTTTCAGCTAAAGATGCAACTGGATTAACTTCAGATCAAACTCAATCTGTAAATATTACAGCTGGGAAAATTGCCGTAGTTTCATTTTCAGTTACTGAGAGTGGTGCTGTTGTTACTCAACCTGCTTATGCAGCAGCAACTTCTACAAGTACTATAGGAACTGGATTATCTGGAAATTCAATGTTAATTGGAGGCGGAGCATCTTCAAGTATGGGATCAGAAGTTGCTATTGATTATTTTTACCCAATGCCTGCTGTATCAGCAAAAGAAATACGTCAAAGGTTTTTAAGTGGGCAGGGATATTATACCAGAGTTGAGAAAAGTGATCGTAAATTACTAAAACATGGTATTAAAAATAGTAGGAACTATAAAGAACGTCTTTTTGCAAAATACTATTTGGATGAAAATGGTATTTCTTCAATAGATGATAAAGTATACTTCGATTTCCAAATGGGAACAAAAGGAAGAAAGAAAATTAGTGGAATAAAAGATTTGCCAGGTTTTGTAAAGGAATTAATGTATGTCGATCTTAAAACTACCTTATATCCAAATTTGACAAAAAACATTGCAGAAGCAGATTATATACTAACTGTTAATGTACAGAAATTAAAAGCCTCTAATAACTTATGGTTTATGTTTGTTGTTGGTGTTCTGCCTACTTTAGTGGGCTTCCCGGGTGAGTTACCAACTTTTAAAATTGATTATAACGCAACCTTAAAGAACAATTCAGGTGATTTAATAGCCCAATCTTATCAAAGTTTTAAGAAAAAGGGTGTAGGATTCCTCTACAATGCTAAAAACAAAGAACTTGGATTTCTTGCGCCTAAAAAGAATCCTAATAAGCTTAATGTAATTGAATTAGGAATGCAAAAAACAGTAGGCGATATGAAAAGAGATTTATACACAAGACATATAAATTATAAAAACTAACAATTATGAAAATTAAATTAATTGCATTTGCACTTTTAGCTGCAGGCTTAATCTTGTCATGTGAAAAAGAAGAAGATTCAATTACTGACAAACTAACTGAAAAGTCATTTACATTAATAAATCATTGTGATCCATATGGCTTTGTTAAATTTGAGAGTGACGGAGGTGGGCATTTATTCTTTGATCAAACTTGCGAATATGGATATGAGTGTGATTATGTTTTGCCATTTGATTGGAGTTTATCAGGCAACTCTTTAACAGTTACTTATCTTGATAATTCTGCTACAATGATTTGTGATGAATTAAGTTTTGATCCTATGGCACTTCCTTCACCTGAAACTGTAACCTTTAATAGTGGTACAACAATCCTTGTACTGCAAGGATTGACATTCAAGAAGTAGGATTAAATGAAGGCGTTTAGCTTTTTTATTTTTTACATATTTATTGTTCTGTCAGGTTTTTCTCAATATGCCACAAGGCAAGTTTTACAAGAAGAAGAGCCTGGCAGGCAACACTATTTTGGATCATCAGGTGATATTGATGGCGATTTGGCAGTAATTGTATCAACCCATGGTCGTAATCCTTTGGCCTGGAATGGAGGTTTAGCTTATGTTTATCAGCTAAAGGATGATAATTGGAAGCTTAGGAATACTTTATATTCTAAAATTTCCTCTGATAATGATCGTTTTGGCCAGAATGCCTGTGATATGCACAAAAAACGAATCATTATTGGAGATTGGATGAATACTCTTCATGCATCAGGAGCAGCATATATTTTTGAGTTAACAGCAGATACTAGTTGGACACATGTTACAACTCTTACACCCAAGATCAAAGATAAGTACAAACGATTTGGTAATAGGGTAGCTATTTATGGCAATACAGCTGCTATTGGAACCTATAGCGAAGTATTTATTTTTGAAATTCAAAATGGCAAATGGATTCAAACACAAGTGCTCAAAGGTGAATCTCAGGAATCAACAGGATTCGGAATGGAGATGGCATTATTTGATAATCAACTAATTATTGGTTCAAGGTATGAAGATATAGAAGGGGTGCAGAACCTTGGGGCTGTTTATGTTTATGCAAAGAAAAATGGTAAGTGGGTAAAGCAACAAAAAATACTGGCAAATAAAGAAGATTGGAAGGAAGAGCTTGAGTTTGGAACAAGTATAGCTGTTTCTGATAAATTATTAGCGTTAGGTGTTCCTAAAAAAAATATGGGTAAAGTTTCTGGAGCAGGCGCTGTTTATTTGTATCGAAAGAATGAAGGGAAATGGCAGTTTTCTCAACTATTATACAATGAAAGATTCGGACGAAATATCTATAGATTTGGAACCAGAGTCTCAATTTCAAATGATTTTATTGCAGTTACTGAATCACAGGATAAAGAATACAATCCTTCCGTATTTGTATATCAAATAGTAAATGATAAGCCTAAGTTAATCAGTAAGATACAAGAACCAGAAGCTGTTGAAAGTAATCGTTTTGCCACAGATTTCATTGCTATTTCAGGTAATCACTTGTTAACTGGTGATGGAAATGATTCATTTTGTGACGATTCCTGGGGGAATTGTGGCAAGGGATATTTCTATAAAATAAATGAATATAAGCAGGTTGATCGTAAAAATTCAGAAGCATACGCATCAAATTTCGGATTTTCAGCATCAGAAATAAACCGTTTAAAGAAGAAATTTAATGGAGATCTTATTGTATTTGACGATGTAAACGGAGATTTGGTTTTCAAGATGCGAAACAAAGAAACGGGAAAGTGGGGAATGTACCAGGGCGATAAGAATATTATACCTGCAGAATTTGATACCATACAGTTTTACGGATGGAATGATCCTTACACCATTTTAGGAAAAGATGGATTATTTGGAATATATACTTCTGCTTTTGGCAATGATGGCAAACTCTCAGTACCATGCAGGTATGAAGATTTTAAAACCTATACATACGAGGGTCAATATTGGTTGGCTGGTCAGCGCGATGGAAAATGGCGTTGGGTAAATTGGTTTTGGGGAAATGAGCACAGTATGGAAGCTGATTACCATCAGGAACTATTTATTATGGAGAAATGGAACCCAGGGCAGTAAAAGTAATACTTTTCTGTATTTATTTTTTTTGAATATCTTAACTAAAAAATATTATTTCCGAAGAATAAACTTTCACACTAACTTAACTATTGTTTTATGAAACTAAATCTACTTTTAATTTTAATCATAACTATGCTATTGTCTATACATGGTTATGCTCAAATTGGCGCAAAAAATTTATTAACCTTTGAAAGAGCAACGAATAGTTACTATAATGATGATTATTCGGGTGCATTGAAAATAATTAGCAATAATTCTACTGAAATAGAAGAAGGAAAAGATAAATTATTGTACCAATTATATCAGGGTACTTTGCTTTCTGAAATGGGGAAATATAAAGAAAGTAATAAATACTTTGATATGGCTTATGAATCTATTATAACGGATGAATTGTCTGATAAAAAGGAATTTATGTCGAGTTTTACAAATTCATTATTGATGGATTTTAAAGGTGAAATTCCAGAACAAATACTGATTCATTATTATAAAATATATAATTTTATAAATCTTAATGACTATGAATCAGCACTTTCGGAGGTAAATAAATTAAACTCACGAATTGCTTTTATTCAAACAATCCCCGAAATAAAATCCTATAGAGGAGATGCACTATTGTTTATTATGTCTGGTATTGTTTACGAGCAAAATAAAAAGTATGATGATGCTTTAATTTCATATAAAAAGGCTTACGAAATTTATAAATATGACAATATCAATAAGATTGATGTGCCTGAACAACTTAAAAAAGACTTGATAAGAGCTGCATTATTGTCTAATAATGAAGATGAAGCAGCTAATTATAAGAAATCTTTTGGAATTGATAATCTGCAAGTTGATTCGCAAAAAGGTCAATTAATAGTGCTTTGGGATAATGGACGTGTTTCACAAAAAATGGAAACAATAATGAGTTTGAGAGCTCAAAAAATAGGAGGTAGTTTTGGTTTTATAAATATTCAAACTGGAGAAGAATTCCCTGCTGGTTCAGCTGCTGTTGGACTAGGAGCAAGGCTTTTAGGTTCAGGGATTACGAAAATGCCTTATGCGTATTATTCAACAAGGGAATTAAAGTTTTCAGAAGGAGTTGTCTATGCTGGAAATGATTCTTCTTATTTATCCGTGGTTGAAGATATAAGTGGGATGCTAAATAAATGGCATGAAAACAGAAAGGTATTTGAGGTTGGCGCCAAAATGACAAAGCATCTTTCTAAAAGTGCTGGAAAGAGTTTGGCAAAAAAAGGACTAAAAAGAGCTGCATCATATATTCCAGGAGCAAATAGTTTATCTGGTACAATTAATAGTGGGATCAATAAAGTTGTGGATATGGCGGCTTCTACAATTGAAAAAGCAGATGTTAGAGGTTGGAATTTATTGCCACATAAAGTATATTATACACGTTTATTTTTACCAGAAGGTGATAATACAGTTACTTTGAAAGCAAAAGATACTGAAGGTAATCAGATAGAAAAATCTCAAAAAATCAATATTAATGCTGGTCAAATAGCCATTGCTAAGTTTTCTACTAAAGAAAGTGGTGAATTTGTTTCATCAGAAAAAGAAGTTGATTTGAGTGCTAAATATGTTGGAATGAAAAAAGCCGTGGATCCAGCTATTGCTTATGATTATAGAAAGGAGCTACCTTCTTTAACAAGATTACAATACATAACAAAAGTTGGAAAAAGAGGCATATATGCAACCAATGTAATTAATAATAATGAAAAAATTATTCAACATGGATTGACTTTAGGAAAAAGAAAAAGAGAAAAACTTACTGCAAAATATAAATTAGATGAATCGGGATATTCTCCAATAACAGAAAAAGTTTATCTTGAATTTACAGCAAATCCTAGAGGGACAAAGAAAATTAAGAAAATTAAAAACTTACCTTTATTTGCTAAAGAAATGATGATAGCAGACTTAAAATCAACCATCTTTCCTAATATTACAAATGATCCTACTGAGGCAGATTATTTTCTTACAGTAAATTTAAATCAGATAAAAGCAAAGAATAATTATTGGATTATCCTATTAATGTATTTACCTCCTTTTAAAATAGGTCTTCCTATGTTTGAAGTTAATTTTGATGCTTATTTAAAAGATAAAAATGGTGCACTTATAGCAGAATCTATTCAAGATTATTTTCAAAAAGATAAGGTGAAAATATTTTCATATATAAATCAATATATTGGATATGCTTCGCCCAAAAAGATGAATAAGTTATCAGTGTTAGAAGAAGGCCTGCAAAATTCAATGGGTAATTTGAAAAGAGATTTGTATAAAAGCTATACAAAATATAAGAACTAGAACTGATTCAATTCTAGAAAAACTTGAGGGGTATTGATTAATACTCCTCAAGTTTTTTAATTACATCTGCTTGTTTTTTAGTAATTTCCGTAACAGCAATATCCTGCACAGCCCAGTTGTTGTCATATGGAATAAAATCAATGAGCTTTTTCTCATGATTGAATATCACGAAAGCATTACGATTACTGTCAATGGAGATGATATTTTCATCCACAATAATGGAATTCTGAATCCATTCCATTTCACCCAAATAATCAGGTTTACCTGGTAGGTTGCGAAAATCATATCGGTGTTGTTCATTTTCATTACCAATAACCAGTTCACCGGAGCCTGTGCTTGTTCCCATGAATTGTGTGTTAAGAGCCTGACCGCCATGCGGAGTTTTAAGATTGTCCAAAACTTTTTCTGCTATGCCGTTAGCTCGATTAATGGCAAATACGGCCCCTTCGTGAAAAAAAGTACCCAATAGTCGACCGGGTTGCTTATTGTACACTACTGAGTTTATAAAGGCTGCTCTTTTGGCTGTGGGTAGTGGGTTGTTTACCGGATCTGTGATGAAAATGTGCGGAGTACCTTCTTTTTTGTATTTTTCTGCTTGAGCTTGATTACGTGTTAAGAAGACTTTTTCTCCAGTTTCAGGGTCTTTACCATGTGCAAAGCCATTTTCCCAGGCAAACCACTCAAAGGTCTGCTCGTTTTTCAAGTAATCATATTCAAATATGCTATCAAAACCTGACGAGCTTATCAGTAACTTAGAACGATTGTTTTTATCAATCTGAACCGTATGGATATAGCTAAACCATTCATTTTGAATAGTGTGAATAGCGTCGTTTTGAATCACAAATGCTTTGTTTTCTGACGATAATGCCATTATATCATCTATGCAATGAATTCCACGTGGCTCTGGCAACCTAGCTAAAATGTTGGAGTAGGAGAGTTTCCCTTTTTCAATTCCCAAATGCACAATACCGCCTATACTCACTTTTCGACGCTCTACACTGCCAGTAAGATTTGATTTTTTAGCACGTGTTTTTAAGTATCGCTCTCTGATAGCTTGTAGGTCAAAACTTTTAACTGTTGACAATAGTGAGAATGGCTGATAGAAATTATGATCTTGCTTATATGTGGAAAGGTCGTGATTAGTTACTTTCATGGAGTTGATTTAAGTGATTGGCTAATTGTTCGGTTAGTCCTTTGCGACTGAATTTCCATAGTTCGCCTTCTTCGTGTTTAAAGGGTTTTTCAGCTTTTTGCCAGTTTGCCCATGCTACTAATAAACGTTTTTTGAGTGATGCTTTATTATTGTAATCAATCATGGAGTCACGTTTGGCATTTTTTATAATACTTGATGCGTCTCCATCAACAGGACCAATAGCAAATATCGGTGTACGTGAAGCAATGTATTCGAAAAGTTTTCCGGTGATTATCAGGTGATTGCGTTTGGTTTGAGGAATGATGAAAAGTAACATATCGGCAGTCATCATGCGCTGAGTAGCTTCGTGGTGTGCCACATAGCCATTTATTTCAACCATATCTTTGATGCCCAATTTTTCAATGGTTTGCAATACACTACCATCCACATTTCCGGTCAATGATATTTTTACTTCTTTGGCAAAATCTTCTTGTTCAGCTTTGAGTTCTTTAATCACTTCCCAAAAAGCAACTACGTTTTGGTTCGGTTTAAAATTTCCAATACTTGAAATGGTGAACTTTCGGTTTTTATCATCCCAGGGTTGGTATTGCATATCTTCGGTATCAAAGCCGTTATAAATAACGTCAATGGCCTCAGATCGGTCGCTGAATTCCTGCTTTAATCCATCGCTCACTACAATAACCCTGTTCGCATTCTTTACGACCTTATCTTCCAGTTTTTTGTCCTTCTTTTTAGTGGTTTCAGTACGCGGAAGCATATCATTGTAATATACGGTAGTCCATGGATCGCGGAAGTCTGCAACCCAATTTACACCCATCTCTTTTTGTAGTTTTAGACCTATTAAATGCGTGCTTTGTGGTGGCCCGGTTGTAATAACTGTTTTAATGTCTTCTTTTTTGATCAAATCAATGGCAGCATTGTAGGCAAATTTGTTCCAGCCTTTCCGTGCATCAGGAATGAAAAAATTGGCTCTGGCATACACAGAAAGCCTTTTTAGCAAACTTTTCTTGCTATCCATATCGATCATACCTACTGTAGCCGACTTTTTCTCTTTTCCCATCATTTTATTGTAAACGGCGAAAGGCTCTGAGGTTTTAGTTTTAATCACTTCAACAATCTCCGGAACATCATTCTTTAAGCTTTCATC
>PKTE01000284.1 GCA_002869335.1 Salinivirgaceae bacterium
TAAACATCTTGATTATCGTAAGCAAAATATATACAAAGCAATATATGTGTCTGATAACTAGTAATTAATATTATTTATTAACATCTTATTAGGAATGAGTTTAAATAAAATTTTTGTTAACAATGGATTGCGTAGGACTAAAGTTTAAAAATTAAATGCCAGAATCCTTATCAGATGTGTATTGTCATTTTTTTTGCAACATAATATTGGTAGTTTTGTTTTTTCTACACAAAGTAAAATAACTATGCTATTAAACGAAATATTAGATATAAAGTACCCGGTAATTTTAGCTCCTATGTTTTTGGTAACCAATATAGAAATGGTAAAATCTGCTATTGATGCAGGAGCCACAGGAGCTTTAGTTGCTCACAATTATAGAACTCCTGATGAGCTGCGTAAAGATATTCAAATTCTTAAAAAAGAAAACAAAAGGCCTTTTGGTGTAAATATTACATTGGATTTTGCCAATGAAATGAATAAAGAGAATTTAGAGGTTTGTATTGAGGAACGTGTAGATTTTCTAATTACATCATTAGGTGATCCCGGAGATGTTATAAAGCGATGTAAACCTAAGGAGATTAAAGTTTTTTGTGATGTTGTAAACGAGAAACATGCGGCTAAGGTTGCAGGAAGAGGGGCTGATGCTATCATTGCTGTTAATAACAGGGCAGGAGGTCATGCTGGAGCTTTAGAAAAAGGTGAAATTATACCACTGTTGACTCAAAAGTTTGAAATTCCTATTATTTCAGCTGGCGGAGTGGTTACAAATCAACAATTTAAGGAGGTTATGGAGCTTGGTGCAGCAGGTGTTTCTGTTGGTTCTGCTTTTATTGCAACTAAAGAAAGTAAGGTGCCAATTGAGTATAAAGATGCGGTGATACAAGGTAGCGAAGATGATGTAATCTTAACGCCTAGAATTTCAGGTATTCCTTCAACAGTAATAAATACAGCGTATATTAAATCTTTAGGGAAATCTATGTCGTGGATGGAAAAACGTTTGAAAAAGCGTAAAAAGACAAAAAGATTGGTTCAAAAAGCGCTGAACAGAACAGGCTTAAGTAAGTATCAGCATAAAATTGTAGGTCCGGATTATACAAAAGTATACAGTGCAGGTCCATCAATTAGTGATGTGCATGAGGAAACTACTGTTCGTGCTGTCATCGAGAGAATTGTAGGTGTTAGTTAATCTGCACGCAAAGGTTTTTTTCCTTCACTTCGGTTGTCATAATATCTTATAGATGGATATGCAAAATCAATATCCTCGTTTTTGTTAAATTCATCCAGAATATCTTCCCAAATTGATTCATTTAGGAAGCGTCTTTTCTTAGATTTTACAAGATATCTTGCAGTAAGCATTACGCCACTGTCTTCTATGCTAGTATAAATTTTAGGTGATAATTCCTGATAGAATATCAAATATTTTTTAGCCGCTTGCTGTATTTCTTGTTTAGCATGGGATACATTTTCCTCAGTGTGTTTAAGTGTAATTTCTTCAATTATTTTTTTTGCTTTTCTCCAATTACTTTCGAATGTCACTAAAACCCCCATTTCATCCCAAATGTATTGAAATCCAGTCGTATAGTTAGCTAATTTATTATTAAATACAACAGAGTTTGGCACATGTATAACTCTTCCTGTACTTTGGTCTCCGTCAACCCAATTGCCTATTTCGATGAGGGTAAATTGAAATAAGCGCATGTCAATAACATCACCTTTAAATCCTTCTATTTCAATTCGATCACTAAGTTCGAAAGGTTTTCGCCAAATGATGAAAAGCCAACCTGCAAGGTTAGTAATCGGGTCTTTCAATGCTATCGCTAAACCTGCGGAAACTAATCCAAAGAAAGTAGCCAGAGAACTAAACTTAATCAACCATAAATCGGCGACTAATATGACAAAGATTATAAATGATGTACGCTTGATTATTTTCCGCCATTTATATTGTTTTTTTAAATCATCAACCCATTTGTGTAATAATCCAATACTAATACGGGAGAGAATCCAGAATATTAATCCTGTAAGAAGGGTCTTGTAAATTTTTATTTGAAGAGGAACCGGAATTCCGGTGTATGATTTTATTAATTCAAATACTTCGTTCATAGCAATAATGATTTAATGCAAGATAATTGATTGCATTGTAAATATCATATTTTTCAAAGAAAACATTAGTAATTGTTTTTAATAGTAATATGTCTTTTTTTATGAAATGAATTAGTTGATCTATTAAAAATAAATTCGTAAGCGTCTTGTGATTTTTGTATATTTAATGCTATGAATAAGGGATATATTCTGAAATATTTGCTTGTTTTAGGATTCAGTCTTTTTGCTGATTATGCTTCTGCTCAATATGTTCAGGCTGATTTATCAGAATGGGATGGAGAAGGATATCAGGTTCTGGAGAGTGATTGGACATTTATTCCAAATGAGTTTGTTACAGATTTAAATAATAAAGATACCTCATATATTGTAGACATCGGAATGTCCTGGAACAAGTTTCCTAATGTTGACACTGTGATGTCTGCTATTGGAAAAGGGACATATATTAAAACAATATATTTACCTCGCCGAAATATTTTTTACGAATTTGATTTGGGAACTGTGTCTAGCGCTTATGCGCTTTATGTAAATGATAGTTTAATTAAAACTGTAGGTAATCCATATGCAGATGAAGATAAGCCTTCTGAATCATACAATACTGAAATAGTTAAGTATTATGCACATAATTTGAAAATGAAAATTGTGCTTCATGTGCAAAATTGGCGTTATTCGAAAGGAGGATTGTGGTCTCAAGTTTATATAAGTCAGAACGATTATGCAAAGGATAAACGTTCAAAAAGGATCAGTCTTATTTTCGTACTTTTTGGTGGTTTAGTTGTTATGAGCTTCTATCATGGTGGTTTATATTTCTTGAGGAGAAAAGAGACCAGTTCATTGTTTTTCTTCTTGTGGACACTGGCAGCCAGCTTTAGACTATTATTTAGTGGGAGATATTACCCTGTGTATGATTTATTTGATGTTGATTGGTATTGGACTATACGAATTGAGTATTTAACTTTCTATCTTGCCATTCCTTTGTTTATGCAGTTTGTATATGAAATTTTTCCTAAGTCAGTAAACAGAAGATTTATACGGATTTATAATCTCGTCGGCCTTTTGTTTTCCACAAGTGTTTTTTACACTAGTATAGAAACTATGACGCAGTTAGTTGTAGTATATCAGTTATATACTTTATTGGGGATTCTGTACATGCTTTATATTACATTTAAATTAATTAAGCAAAAAGAAGCTGGAGTATACTTATTTATTCTTGGATTTCTTGTTCTTACTATTTCTGTTTTGCACGATATTTTGGTTTCTAATCAGTTGTTGCAAAGAAATTATTGGTTCCCGGCTGGTATATTGACTTTTGTATTTTTACAAGCCTATTTATTAGCATCTCGATTTACATCTACGTTCTCAAGAGCTGAGGTATTGAGTATGCAATTAAATTACATGAATTTACATTTGGAAAAAATAGTCGATGAAAGAACCGAAAAGTTAAAGGCTACAAATGATAAGTTGCAACAAAAAAATGAGGAAGTATCTAAGCAGTCTGCTCAACTGGAATTGATGAATAAAGAATTGAAAAAGCTTAGTGTGGCTGCAAGTGAAACGGATAATGGAATTATAATTACAGATAAAAATGGAGAAATAGAATGGGTCAATCGTGGATTTGAGAAAATGTATGGTTTTTCACTGGACGAATTACACAAGGCTTATGGTTATAATTTAAAGAACGCAGGTCGAAGCGAAAATATGGACAATTTATTCGATGAGGTATTCAACAAGAAAAAATCAGTAAACTATGAATCAGAGGTAGAAGCCAAAAATGGGAAGGTTGTACAGGTGCAAACTACGCTTACACCTATATTAAATGATCAAGGTGAGATAGTTTACATGGTTGCTATTGATACGGATATAAGTGAAATTAAGAGTGTGCAAGAAGAGTTATCTAAAACCATTTCAGCGAAAAATAAGTTGTTTTCCATTATTGCGCATGACTTGAGAAATCCATTTAACTCATTACTAGGCTTAACTGAATTAATTATTGAACAATATGATAGCCTGCAACCCAATGAACTCTTGCAGTTTATTAAAGATCTTAATAATGCTTCTAAAAGTACCTATTCATTGCTGCTAAACCTACTTGATTGGTCACGTTCACAACGAAATAAAATAGAGTTGCATCCAGATAACCATAATTTATATAATTTGGTTGAAGAGTCTTTGGAATCTTTTTTTGGTATGTTAGAGAAGAAAAGTATAAGAGTGCAATTTGATGTGCCAGAGAATTATACGGTATTTGTCGATAAGCCAACTGTTGAAACAGTTTTCCGAAACTTAATTTCTAATGCGATCAAGTTTTCTCCAAACGGATCTCAAATATTTATTATTGCTAATCAACAACGAAGCAAAGTGTTTATTGAGGTTCGCGATGAAGGTGTTGGGATTCCTGAGGAGCATATTAATTCAATTTTTTCTATTGATAGACAATATAGCACCCAAGGTACAGAACAAGAAAGAGGCACAGGTTTGGGATTAATGTTGTGTAAAGACTTTATTGAAAAAAATAATGGTACCATATCAGTTACTAGCAGAGTAAACGAAGGCTCTACTTTTATAGTAATGTTACCTTCTCAGAAAATCTAATTCAAAAAACTTTTATTTCAATTTAAATTCAAATAAATCAACATATTTAACAGACCTATTAGCTAAATCGTTTTAGTTAGTTGGAAATAATTAGAAAAAGTGGCATATTAGCCGTCAAAATAGATGCATATATGGAATCAAATTTCAAATCAAAAAAGAATAAACTCGCTTTTGTAGTAGTTACAGCGCTGTTTTTCATGTGGGGATTTATCACTTGCATGAATGATATTTTAATTCCATATCTGAAAATGATGTTTGACCTCTCTTATTTTCAGGTGATGTTGGTAAATTTTGCATTCTTTGGTGCTTATTTTATAGGATCATTGGCATATTTTATCATTTCATCTACGAAAGGAGATCCGGTTTTAAAGATGGGATATAAGAAAGGAATTATTTTAGGATTATTAGTAAGTGGAACTGCACTAACTATATTTTTTCCTGCCGCTTCATTTCATAGTTATGGATTGTTTTTAAGTGCGCTCTTTATTTTAGGTTTGGGATTTACACTATTGCAAATTACAGCCAATCCCTATGTGGCCATATTGGGTTCTGATGAAACGGCTTCTTCACGATTAAACTTATCACAAGGATTTAATAGTTTGGGAACTACCATAGCTCCAATTATCGGAGGATATCTTGTATTTCATTATTTCGCAAAATATGGTCAGCCTCTTTTAAATAATTTAGGAGAAAAGATTTATACATCTGACGGTGCTCAGGTTACAGCCTTTTCGGTGCAGGCTCCATACTTAATTTTTGCAGCCGTATTTTTCATAATTGCATTTATTGTTTACAAAATAGAATTACCAAAGGTAACCGATAATGAAGAGATTGAATTTTCTGCTGGTGCCTTAAAATATCGAAATCTTGTATTAGGAATGGTTGCCATTTTCATGTATGTTGGAGCAGAAGTAAGCATAGGTAGTATTATGATTAACTACATAAAACAGCAACTCAATATTGGTGAAATGGTGGCAAAGTCTTACCTGGCATTTTATTGGGGTGGTGCAATGATTGGTCGCTTTATGGGAGCTATTTCCATGAGTAGCACTGATCAGTCTATGAAGAAAAATTTGTCAATGATTGCCACATCTTTTGGTGTTTTTGGTCTAATATATCTCGTGGTTTATATTGAAAGTGGTTTTGTATTTCCATTTGTAAATGTGTTGCCATTTGCAGGATTTTTAGTACTTAATTTCGTCGCTTTTAGAATTGGAAAAGGATTGCCGCACCACACATTATTTATTTTTGCAGTTATTAATGTAGTGCTGCTTTCAATTGCTTTATACTCAACAGGAATTGTCTCAATGTGGTCTATTGTGGCCATTGGCTTATTTAATTCCATTATGTGGTCAAATATTTTTACCCTTGCTATTCGTGGATTGGGGAAATATACCAGTCAGGGTTCATCGCTACTTGTAATGATGATTTTAGGAGGGGCATTATTACCATTGATTCAGGGGGCTGTTGCTGACTCTGTTTCGCTGCACATGTCATTTATTGTTCCTGTATTTTCGTATATTTACCTCGCTTTTTACGGCAGAGATGGTTATAGACCCATGAAGTGGAATTCAAAAAAAGATTGAAAATGAACAAAGTAGTAGTAGGTATTGATATAGGAGGAACCAATTCGGAAGTTGGTTTGGTCGATAAAAATGGAAATGTGCTGGATCGGGCAAGTATGAGTACCCGCAAACATGGAGATGATTTTGATGCTTATTTAAAAGATTTGTCAGACATTATCAATCAACTTGCTACAAAAAATAATGTCCAAATAAATGGTGTTGGAATAGGAGCTCCCAATGGAAATATTCATACCGGAAGTATTGAAAATGCTCCCAATCTTGATTGGGAAGGTAATGTTCCATTATGCGACAAACTACGGATACATTTTCCCGGAGTTCCAATAAAATTAACAAATGACGCCAATGCCGCTGCTTTAGGCGAAAAACTTTTTGGAAAAGGAAAAGATATTGATGATTTTGTTACCATTACATTGGGAACAGGTGTAGGAAGTGGTTTCATTGTAAAAGGGGAGTTAATGTATGGACACGATGGCATGGCAGGAGAAGCAGGACATACAGTCGTTGATCCCAATGGTCGAAAATGTGCATGTGGTCGCCGTGGTTGTTTAGAAACTTATGTGTCAGCCTCGGGTATAGTGCGCACAGCAGCAGAATTACTTTCAATTCACCATTTTAAAAGCAAATTAGCCGAAATTCCATTTAATGAACTTCAATCGAAACATATTGCGCAAATCGCAGAAGAAGGAGACGAAGTAGCTAAAGAAGTATTTGAAGTTACAGGACGAACTTTAGGTATGAAATTGGCTGATATTGTGGCTATTTCAAGTCCTAAAGCTATTTTTATTGCCGGAGGGGTTGTAAAAGCAGGAGAGCTTCTTTTGAAGCCAGTTCGTGAAAATCTTGAGGCAAACCTTTTGAATATCTATAAAGGTAAAGTAACAGTTGAAACTTCAGGGTTACCAGGTATTGATTCTGCTATTCTTGGTGCTGCTGCATTGGTAGTTTAACAAAACTTTTTTTAAATATTATGATCAAAATATTTTTCTTTTTTTGTTTACTAAATCGATTTAGATTTATAGCTGAATTATAAATAAACGCCAGAATATAACTTTTTCATAAATTTGATATCTACCTAAAATCTACCACTTATGAAATTTATCTATGTAATATTAGCGCTTGGATTATTAGTTGGCGCTTGCAATGACAAAAACACACCTGTTGATTATGTAAATCCATTTATTGGAACAGGAGGTCACGGACATACCTATCCAGGGGCAGTGGCTCCATTTGGATTTGTACAATTAAGTCCAGATACTCGTCTTACAGGTTGGGATGGTTGTTCTGGTTACCATTACAGCGATGATCGTATTTACGGTTTTAGCCACACACATCTAAGTGGAACAGGCGTGAGTGATTACGCTGATGTGCTTTTGATGCCTCGAACAGGTGACGTTGTTTGGCAAAATGGCTACCCTGATACAACGGGGTATTTTAGTCATTTTTCTAAAGAAGATGAAAAAGCTTCTCCAGGTTACTATGCTGTAGAACTGGACGATTATGAGATTGAAGTGGAATTAACAGCCACAGCGCATGTGGGGTTTCATAAGTATAAGTTCGAAGAGCCAAATAATAATCATATTATTTTAGATCTAAAACATCGTGATAAGGTAATAGATGCATGGATTAAAAAAGTATCTGATACGGAAATTGAAGGTTTGCGACGAAGCAGTGGCTGGGCGCGTGACCAATATGTGTATTTTGTGATTCAGTTTAGCGAGCCAATAATTAGTTATGAGATAATAACTAATGATAGAATTAATAGTGAAGGGGAGGAATTTAGTGGAGAAGATTTGAAAGCAGCTTTTAATTTTGATGATGTAAATGGAATAAAAGTTAAAGTTGGTCTGTCGGCAGTTGATGTGGATGGCGCCCGAAAAAATATTGAATCAGAAGTGCCGGGTTGGGATTTTGAACAAGTACATAAAGATGTGCGCAAAGAGTGGGCAAAAGAGTTAAGTAAAATTCAAGTTAAGGGAGGCGAATATGATGACAGGGTTAGTTTTTATACTGCTTTATATCATAACATGATTGTTCCCAATATTTTTACGGATGCGGATGGACGTTATCGTGGACATGATGGTAAAATTCATAATGCAGGTAAAAATCCACAGTATACTATATTTTCATTATGGGATACATATAGAGCAACGCATCCTTTATATACTTTAATTGATCAAAAACGCACCAACGATTTTATTCATTCGTTTTTACGTATTTACCAGCAGGGTGGTAGATTGCCTGTGTGGGAATTGGCTGGCAATGAAACAGATTGCATGATTGGCTATCATTCAGTTCCGGTTATTACAGATGCAATAATGAAAGGCATAGGCGATTTTGATAAGCAATTGGCTTTAGAAGCAATGCAACATAGTGCTAACTTAGATCATTTTGGCTTAGATGCTTATCGTCAAATGGGATGTATTTCCATCGAAGCTGAACATGAATCGGTCTCTAAAACGTTGGAATATGCATTTGACGATTGGTGTATAGCTCAAACAGCTAAGCATATTGGAAATGATGCAGTCTATTATCCATTTATTGAAAGGGCTCAGTTTTATAAAAACCTTTTCGATCCCAAAACAAAGTTTTTCAGAGCACGCGAAAATGGTGGTTGGTTTGACCCATTTGATCCTCGTGAAGTAAATTTTCATCATACCGAAGCCAATGCATGGCAATATACTTTTTATGTGCCACAAGATGTACAGGGTATGATAGACTTAATGGGTGGTGATGAGGCGTTTTCTAGAAAGCTTGATAGTCTTTTTACTGTGGAGAATAAAACTACGGGTAGGCATCAGGTTGACATTACGGGTTTGATTGGCCAGTATGCTCATGGAAATGAACCTTCGCATCATGTGGCGTATTTATACAACTATGCGGGTAAACCATGGAAAACGCAGGAGCGTGTAAGGGAGATCATGCGTAAATTTTATAAAAACGCACCTGATGGTTTGGCCGGTAATGAGGATTGTGGACAGATGTCGGCGTGGTATGTGCTATCTGCTATGGGAATTTATCCTGTGAACCCTGCTGATGGAGTATTTGCAATAGGATCGCCCATTTTCGATGAGGTTACGCTTAATTTGGAAAACGGTAAAACATTTACATATAAAGCTAAAAACAATAGTGAAGAGAATGTGTATGTAAACAGTATAAGTTTGAATGGAAATCAATATGAGAAAAGCTATATAACTTTTAATGATATTATGAGTGGAGGGCAATTGATTTATAAAATGAATAATGAGCCCAACAAAGAATTTGGTGCCAGGCTAGAAAATCGTCCACATTCAAGTATTGAAGACATCGATTTCTTATCAAAACCTATCATTGAAGCAGGACATCGCTCATTTAAAACCAGACGGTTAGTTACCATTTCTAAATCATCGCAAAAAGGTGAGATTTATTATACATTAAACGGAGAAAATCCTGACAGAACAAGTACACCTTATACTGATCCAATAGAGATTAAAAACACTACTCACATTAAAGCCATAACTATTGATGCTGATGGAAATCGTAGTCATATTACCGAAGCTTCATTTTATAAAATGCCTGCTAATCGTAGCATAGAAATCAAAAGCAAGTACAGTTCTCAGTATACAGCAGGTGGTGATGAAGGTTTGATTGATTTGTTGCGTGGTCCTGATGATTTTAGAACAGGATATTGGCAAGGTTATCAGGACCAGGATTTTGAAGCCATAGTTGATTTATCTAAACCGCAAAAAATCAGAAAGCTTGCATTGGGCTGTTTGCAGGATATTCGCTCATGGATTTGGATGCCTGTTGAAATTACCTTTTATATATCAAATGATGGTAAGAACTTCAAGAAATTAAAAACAATCAAAAATGATGTCCCGTCAGATGAGTATGGTGTAAAATTAAAAGATTATACGCTTGATAACCTCAATATTAAAGCAAGGTATATAAAAGTTGTAGCTACCAACTTTGGAACGATTCCGGAATGGCATCTCGGGCATGGTGGCAAGGCATTTATTTTTGTGGATGAGATAGTGATTGAATAACATTTCGTAACTTTGGTTGAAACCAAAATGTAGGATTATGTTTATTAGAGTTATGCTATTGCTTGCAGTGGCTGTTTTTGTGGCAGCTTGTGCGAATCAAAAGAAAGATATTTCTATACAATCTCCTGATAATCAGGTTGTAGTTGAATACGAGTTATCGCCCTTGGGTGAGCCTGTTTATACAGTACTATTTAAAAAAGATACCGTGATAAAACCATCCAAATTGGGGGTAGAATTAAAAAACAGTAA
>PKTE01000312.1 GCA_002869335.1 Salinivirgaceae bacterium
TAATTGAGAATTTGAAAAAAGAGTACAACTTTAGTTGCAATAAAGAATTAAAAGAGAAGTTCTTTGCTGCCATTGACAATAAAAGTATCATGGAGAACAAATGGAGCATCGATGAAAAGATGGACCTCGCAGTAGAGCTCTGCGAATTTAAAGATCAAAAGATTACACTAAAGGAATTATCTCAATATATTCAACAAAGATTGCGTCAGCCCAAAACAAATGCAATGGATTTCCTAAAAAACACAACTAATGCATTAATAGAGGATCGTATAATCAAATACGAAAAGGCGCATTTGGAAGAGAAGCATGAAGATTTTGCGTGGTTAATGAAAGAATACCACGATGGAATTCTACTTTTTAACATTACAGATAGCATTGTATGGAAAAAAGCCGTTAAGGACACTACAGGACTAAAAACATTTTTTGCAAACAACAGAGATAAATATGTTTTTCCAGAACGCATGAAAGCTGACATAATTGATGTAAACCCGGTAACAAGCAAGCGCAAAACAGCAAAAGTCATCAAAAGAGCCTATAAAGAAGGTACTATAGATAAATTACAAGAGCTACTTCGTAATTATTACAACGATACTACCCTAACAGTGATGCAGGATTCAGGGATTTATGAAAAAGGAGTAAATCGTTATGTAGACGCTACAAACTGGAAATTAGGGCTTCATTTTGCTGAACAAAACAAAAATACTGGTACATTTATCTTTAATCATGAGATACTACCAGAAAGACAAAAAGAACTAAAAGAAGTTAGAGGCTTGGCCACTGCTGATTATCAGAATTACCTTGAAGCACAATGGATAGAAGAACTAAAATCAAAATACAACATAGTGGTTAATAAGGAGCTTCTGAAGAAATTGCTTGAAAAAAATTAATGTAAAATAATACCACATGCGCTTAATTATCATAACTTCAGTATTACTTATCGTGCTTGCTTCCTGCAATAATGGCAAAAGTGATGAAAATGCCCTTGTTTCATATGATGGTAAATCGCTTTATCTTTCAGATTTAAAAGAGTCATTTCCTGAAGGACTGAATAAGAACGATAGTATTAAACTGTTAAATAAGCTTGTCGACAACTGGATTACACGTCAGTTATTATATGACAGAGCCATGCGTCAGCAAATTCATAACGAAGACGAAATTCAGCGCAAAGTAGAACAATACGAGGAAAACCTTGTTATCCACCAGTACAAATCTCGTTTAGTATCAGAAAAAATAGATACCACAATTACGGTTGATCAAATAAAAAACTACTTCGATAAACACTCTAGCGAGTTTAGACTTACCGACAATATTGCTAAGTTTTATTTTGTAAAGATACCTAAATCAGTGCCTAATGCATATAAAGTCAGAGAATGGATGTATCAGGTTTCCAATGAAGATAAACTGATGGAATTAAAGGAGTACTCTTATCAAAATGCTCGCTTCTATGATTTTGATAATGAATGGGTAAACGCCAATAATATTTATGATCTGATTAATGAACCGCTTGACGATAGCAAAAAATTTCTGGAAAACTATACTGTCTATCAAAAGCGTGATAGTTTATACTACTATTTTCTACGCGTTAACGAATATTTATTAAAAGGAGATCTAGCACCAATGGATTATATTTTGAGTGATCTTAAACAAATCATTCTAAGCAAAAGAAGAATAGAATTTATCAATACATTGGAAAGTAACTTAAGAAGAGAAGCAAAAAACAACAAAAAAATTCAAATAAATCTATAACATATGTTTAGGAAACTAAAATTAGTAACCATTTTGATTTTGATAGCCCATGCTGGACTATTTGCACAAGGAAAGATTGTTGATGAGATTATAGCAGTTGTGGGAGATCGGGTTATATTAGAATCTGATATCGAAAAACAAGCCATACAATACAGACAGCAAGGATATTTTGGAGAAGGAAATATCAAATGTGAGATTCTGGAAGAACAATTGTATCAAAAAATGCTTTTGAATCAAGCTGAATTAGATAGTGTTGAAGTTAGTGAAGCTGAAATTGATGGAGAGATGAATCGTAGAATTCAAATGTTTATTTCTCAATTAGGTTCAGAGGAAAAACTGGAAGAGTTTTATGGTAAAAGCATTTTGGAAATCAAACAAGAATTCCGCCCTATTGTTGCTGATCAAATTCGTAGTCAGCGCATGCAAATGGAACTTACCAGAGACCTTGATGTGACACCTACTGACGTCAGAAAGTTTTACGAATCGATACCCAAAGACAGTCTTCCGCTAATTAGCACCAAACTTGAATTGCAACAAATTGTAAGCGACCCCAGAATTAGTGAAGTGGATGTGCTTGCAGTTAAAGAAAGGCTTCAAGATTTTAGGAAACGAATACAGGGCGGAGAAAGATTTGCCACACTTGCAGCCCTTTATTCACAAGATGAAGGAACAGCTGCCAAAGGAGGAAAACTTGGCTATGTAGGTCGTAACGATTTAGTACCTGAATTTGCAGCAGTAGCATTCAAACTTGAAAAAGGACAGGTTTCAAGGGTAGTTAAAACAGAATACGGATACCACATTATAGAATTGATAGATCGCAGAGGAGAAAAAATTAATGTGAGACATATCCTGCTTAAACCAAAAGTAAAAGTTGAAGAAAAAGTAAAATCTCAGCAGTTTCTTGATAGTATTCGCAATGAAATACTGCATGATACTCTGGAATGGGATGAAGCCGCAAAGATCTATTCTGACGATGAAGAAACGCGTACAAATGGTGGTATAATTATTAACTACCAAAGTGGCTCAAGTCAGTTTGAGCAAAGTCAGGTTAAACCTAGTATCGCTTTTGCTATTAAAGACATGAAAGAAGGTGAAATATCGGCTCCTTTTGAAGATAAAACTGCCACAGGACAAACTGTATTTAAGATAGTTCGCATCAAATCAAAAACGGAATCACATAAAGCCAATCTGATAGATGACTATCAGGAAATTCAGGAAATGGCTTTGATGAAAAAGAAAGAGAAATTTGTAGAAGATTGGGTAGATAACAAGCGGGAATCAACCTATATCAGAATCGATGAGCAATACAGAGACTGCAAATTCAAATACAAATGGTTAAAATAAGCGTGTATGCAATATTCATCAGATAAAGAAGCGGTTGATGCCCTGGGTGGATTTCACAAAAAACTTGTGGATGAAATCCATAAAGTCATTGTTGGACAGGATAAAGTAGTTGAAGATATTGTACTAAGCATTTTCAGCGGAGGACATACTTTACTTATTGGTGTTCCTGGACTGGCAAAAACGCTTTTAGTCAATACCATTGCTAAAGCTTTAGGACTGGAATTTAGAAGAATTCAGTTTACGCCAGACCTTATGCCTTCGGATATTATTGGTACGGAAATTTTAGACGAAAACAGACAATTTCGATTTCTAAAAGGCCCTGTGTTCACAAATATTATCTTAGCCGATGAAATTAACAGAACACCACCTAAAACACAATCAGCTCTTTTGGAAGCAATGCAGGAAAAAGCAGTAACTGCAGCTGGAACTAATTATAAGCTAGATGAGCCATTTTATGTGTTGGCAACTCAAAATCCAATTGAACAAGAAGGTACATACCCACTTCCTGAAGCTCAACTAGACCGCTTTATGTTCAATATCAATCTTGATTACCCTTCATTTGACGAAGAGGTAGAAATTGTGAAACAAACCACTACAGGATTAAACGTTGATATTGATAAGGTTATAAGCAAAGAAGAGATTATGTTTTTCCAGCAACTCATTAAAAAAGTTCCGGTAAACGACGCTGTAGTAAAACACGCAGTTGGATTAACAGCCCAAACCAGACCAAACAGTGAAGCTGCCAATAAAATTACAAATGAATATATCACATGGGGAGCCGGGCCAAGAGCATCACAGTACTTAATTCTTGGAGCAAAAGCACACGCAGCACTTAATGGAAAATATTCACCAGATCGCGAAGATGTAAATGCAGTTGCAAAGCCAGTATTCAGACACAGATTAGTAAAAAACTTCAAAGCTGAAGCAGAACAAATTAAAATTGACGACATTATCGACGAGTTGATAAAAAGCCAAAAATGATTAAACAATACATCATCCTTTCCTTTCTAACACTTTTAGTTTCAATAGATGTTTTTGCTCAAAATGACGAAAAGAAAACATCTAAAGTTGAATTATTAGGAGCTTTAGAGATGGGGACAAATGATAAGATTGCCAAAAATGCAAAACGCATTTTAGGTAATGTAAAATTAAAACAAGATGATGTTTTCATGTATTGTGACAGCGTTTATTTATATACCGAACTTAATAATTTCAGAGCATACGGTCACGTACATTTGACAAAAGGTGATTCTATTCAGGTTTATAGTGACTCTCTTTATCACTTTGGCAACCAAAAACTATCTATGTTTAGAGGTAATGTAGTCATGCTTGATAAAAACGTAAAACTGTACACAGACTCCTTAAACTACGACATGCTGCGTAATACTGCCTATTATTATGGGTGGGGCAAAATTGTAGATTCAGCAGCTACATTAACAAGCTCATCAGGTCATTACTTTACCAATTCTGAAGTATTCTTTTTTAAAGATTCTGTCATAGTTACAAACGAGAACTATACCATGCATACAGATACATTGGAATACCATAGTAAATCAAATAAAGCTATTTTTAAAGGACCTACTACAGTTTTAAACGATTCCAACAGACTATACGCAGAAAGAGGATGGTACAATACACAAAGAGACCTAGGCCGCATTCACCAAAACGCAAGTTATCGTAATGATAACCAAACACTTGACTGCGACACTTTATTTTACAACCGGAATGAAAAATATGGAGAAGCCTTTGGCAATGTGGTAATAAAGAGTTTAAAGGATAGTATAAATCTTACATCAAATTACGCATATTATAATGAAGCCAAAGAATCATCATTAGCCACAGATAGTGCTACAATGATTCAAATTAGTAAATCTGATACAACATACTTACATGCCGACACACTACTCTCCTATGTTGATACTGCTGATGGAGGAATACGCAATGTATTTGCCTATTATAAAGCACAAATGTTTAGTGAAAAAATTCAGATGCGCTGTGATTCCATTGCTTTTTCATTTAAAGATAGTACGGTAAGACTATTTGGTCACCCAATAATATGGTCTGACAGTTCTCAGATGAAAGCTGAAAATATTAGCTTCCGAATTGTGGATAATGAGCTTACAGACATCTATATGAAAGAGAAAGCCATTATCATTTCTGAAAAAGATAGTATACATTACAACCAAATAAAAGGCTTTGAGATTACAGGACATTTAAAAGACCACGAGTTAAAAAAAGCTGTGGTAAACAGGCGCTCAGAAACAATTTATTACCTTGAAGAAGATGGACAATTGAACAGTATGAATAAAACCCGCTGCCGACAAATGATTGTTCACTTCAAAAATGGCCAGGCAAATCAAATAATTTGGATTAGTGAGCCAGAAGGCCAAGTCTTACCTCTCAAAGATCTGGATCAGGGAAATATGTATTTCAATGATTTTGAATGGTTGAAGCACCTACGCCCAAAGAAAGTAGAAGACATCTACAAATGGCAACCATACACACCAAAAAGATAGCAAGTAATTACTTCAAAAATTTTTAGAAAAATAAGGCCGGATACTTAAGTGGCCGAAAGAAGGTATAAAGAAAATTAGAATTAGTAAATACAATAAATTTATTCTATTTACCAATTCTATCAATCATATTAGTATTCATCTTCATTAAAAAAGAAATCATCTTTGCTAGGATAATCAGGCCAGATATCATCAATACTCTCATAAATCTCTCCCTCATCTTCCAGCTCCTGAAGATTCTCAATTACTTCCATCGGTGCACCCGACCGCATAGCATAATCAATCAACTCGTCCTTAGCCGCCGGCCAGGGAGCGTCTTCAAGTTTTGATGCTAATTCAAGGGTCCAATACATAGTTTAAAATTTTAATATCATTAAAGGCGTGCAAATATAAAAAATTATCAATATTAGTACACTAATTTTAGTCGCTATTTTTCATTTATTCAATAAAAGTAAAAATGACTTACGCAAAACCCTAATAACTAGACTCTTGGAGTCCATGGAATTTCTTTTGCTTTAAAATCCTTTGAAAGTTTTCGACTCAAAACAAATAAATAATCAGACAAACGGTTTAAATATTTAATAACCATCCGTGCACCTGCAAACTCTTCCTGAACTTGAAGAGCAATACGCTCAGCTCTCCGACATACGCAACGCGCAACATGCGCAGCTGAAACTACAGGATGACCGCCAGGCAACACAAATGAAGTTAATGGAGGTAGTGATTCATCCATTTTATCCATTTCCTTTTCAAGAAAAACAATGTCTGTACTGACCATTTCAGGTATTTTCACATCGCAATCGTCGCAATCTGTAGCCATTATAGCAGAACATGTCATCAATCTATCTTGAATCTCGATTAATGACTCTTTGGTGTGCTTATCGACTTTTTTGAAGTCACGAATCACACCTATATGAGCAATAAGCTCATCAACAGTACCATAAGCTTCAATTCGCAAATGATATTTTGGAACGCGCTTCCCTCCAATCAATGCAGTAGTTCCGTCGTCACCTGTTTTCGTATAAACTTTCATATTCTAAATTTTATATTTCCTTTTTGCCATAAATGTTATATGCGATTATTACACATATAAGCAAGATTTGTTTTCATAAACAAATGAAAGAGCAGTTTTTTTTAATATTTTTTTCACAAATAAATTAATACCTAATAGTAAAATGCTGTTTAGCTTGTTTGCGATCTAAGAAAACAATCCCTAAACGGTATAAATCAATTGTAACCACTGCTGAATTAGATGATTTTACATATTCCCATGCTTCTGTCATACCCTTTGACCAGTAAATATCATCTAAAACTATTATTCCATTAGGCTTAAGAAGCAATAATGCTTCGTCATAGTTCTTAACTGTAGCATCATAAGTGTGATCTCCATCGATGAAAATCAAATCGTAAAAAATATCTTTCGTTTTCAATTCTCTCAGTTGGCTATTAAACTGATTATGGTAAGATGTCACATTTTTTAATTCGAGATGTTGGAAAAATTGCTTTGCTAGATTAAATCTGTCTTCATTTCCCTCAACGGTTGTAACATGTATATCAGGCCTCGAAGATGCTAGTGTAGCTGAAGTTAACCCACAACATGTACCTAATTCAAGCAAATTTGAGAATTGATAATAATCTATGATTCGACATAAAAGAGAAAGATATTTCTTGGGTAACCCACTTGTTTTGGCTAATCTTTTAAAAGAATTATTATTAGCAATACTATTTGAACCTGCACCAATATTATGGTTTGAAACTAAGTATTCAATTTTTGATGCAAATGCTTTAAATTCTTTTTTTACCGGAGAGCATTTATCATAACTACAAGCTTCTAGCAATACATTACGAATAAAATCATATATAAAAGGCGAATGAATACCATACCCTCTCCCATGTTTTGAAAAAAGATAATAATCAATACCTTTCAATAGTTGATACCACTTATTATTCATTCAATTCAACTTGTAATTCAATTTTGCCAAAAATACGAATGTTTTCTTCATATATGAAAGTTCTTAAATATTGTTGTGAATATTATTAAGGAAAATCTTTTAGTAACTCATTAACTAATTTTTCTAATTCAGATATGCAGTTAAATAACTTAATGGTTATTTTAGCACAAAGATTTTCAAATGAAACTCAATAAAACCCTCATATTAAAAATCATAATCTCGGTCTATTGCCTTGGATTAATCGCATACACTGCCTACTCAGGATATAAAGTGCATGAATACACTAATTACCGTACGGTACTAAAAGCAGAATACAGCAAAATCAATGATATTTACTACGGTTTACTATCAGTTGAAGCGTGGGAAGATCAAGTGCGTAATATTGTTGAAAATCAAATCAAAAGCTTTCAGTTAAATGAAAAACACATGGATGTTTTTCGTGAAGAGATTGATAAAATTATTAATACTGTTATAGATAAAGCAGAGGCCATGATCAACCGGAGCAGTGGCAAAGGATGGAAAGGCGCACTTACAAAATTGGCTGTTACTGCATTTGTGGACATGAACAAACTGCGAGCTACGGTTCCAGAGTTTACAGAAGCCATTCTACAAACACTGACAAGGGAAGAGAGCATAGACAAGTTCAAAAACATGGCTTTGGATAAGGTACAGGAAATGAGTGAACAAACCAAAGGTCACTCCAACAAAGAATTACTTGAAAGCACCTACAGAAGTTTTGGTGTAAGCTCAAAAGAAGAATTCAATAGAAAAATACACAGAGAAGCATCTGCACTTCATAAAGAGGCCTACGCTTATGGTCGTGTGATGGTTTTTATGGCTATACTTTTCCTTTTAACATGGCTGATTTTCAGAAAAAACAAAAAACTACGAAAAACCTTCCTCCTATTTGGTACTGGACTAGCTCTAGTCATTTTAGCCACAAGTGTCAGCACGCCAATGTTAGAAATTGACGCCCGTATATCTGAACTCAATTTCCGCTTAATGGGTGAAGATGTAAGCTTTGAGGAACAAATGATTTTCTACCAAAGTAAAAGTATTCTGGATGTAGTTTCGCTATTACTGCAAAGCAAACCCGTTGATTCTATTTTCGTGGGTATATTAATCTTGGCTTTCAGTGTAATAATGCCAGCTACCAAATTAATTACTTTAATTCTTTATGCGCTAATCAAGAAAATCAGAAAATCAGCTTTTGTGAACTGGATAGCATTCTGGTCAGGCAAATTGTCTATGGCAGATGTAATGGTGGTAGCCATTTTTATGAGCTACGTGGCTTTTGATGGTATTATTCAAAATCAACTCAAACATATAGACCGTGAGTCAGAAGCTGTGAAGGCACTTACTACAAATAATACAGGATTACAAGCAGGGTTCTTTCTTTTTGTAACATACGTATTGTTTTCAATGCTTTTATCAGCTGTACTAAAAAACACTATTAAACAGGAAAAACTAACCGAATAAATAATCAAATACACCAAACATTTTAAGGGCGCTACCTATCAAAACTACCATTAGCAGGTAACGGATAAAATTGGCACCAGTACGTTTGGCATATTTAGAAGCGAAAAATGCACCAGTCATATTTCCGGCTGCTAATATCAATCCTGCTTCCCAATCCACAAGACCTTCAAAAACAAACATCAGCAGAGCTAGTGGTGTGTAAATTAAAACGATAAAGACCTTTGCAGCATTAGCTTTCACTAAATCATAACCGACACCCAGAACAAGGCCGGCCAATAAAAACAACCCCACTCCTGCCTGTATAAATCCTCCGTAAGCACCAATTATAAAAAAGATAATGATTTGCCAATGCATTTTCAATCCTTTGGCATCTGGAGCCTTGCCTTTAATCCACGCAGATGGTTTAAAAATAAGTAATAAAAACATGAAAATCAGAAGCGATGCAATGGTATAATGCAAATAACGCTCATTGATCTCAATAGCTACAAAAGCACCTAATATTGCACCTAATAAAGCAGCAAGCGCAATTTGCCACGTAGTTTTAAATGAGATCATTTTTTGCTTTGAGAAATTACCCACAGCAACCAAATTCTGAAGAACAATAGCTACACGATTAGTAGCATTAGCCACATTTGCGGGGTAACCCAGAAAAATCAGCATGGCCATGGCCAACATACTTCCACTTGCTGCTAACACGTTTATAAAACCGGCCATCAAACCAACTCCTGCAATCAAAACATAATCGATCCACTCCATACTTAAAATTTTGGTCAAAGATATAAAAAGGAAGTCAGAATGGATAGGCTTTAGTGAGTTGTTACAATATCAAATAATGTTTAAAAAAATCTTTGCTACTCTACATTTGACATGAACACCTCATTTTTATCCAAATTTACAGAGTAATTGATATGATTAAATGTTTCCAATGGATCTAAAGATTTTGAATTCTTTTGATATTTCTACATTTTACAATCTTCAATCTTTAATGTTTTTGTTTCAGAATTATATGATGCTGTCTCTGATTTAAAAATCCAATAATTCTCTGAATCAATTGAAATTATAGTTACATCTTTGAAATTCTCCATTTTTCCATCAACTGATTTTTGTCCAATAATAAAATAGTCACCATGCAGAGTATAAGAGTCAGATTTTATATCATGTTTTTGGGTAATTAATATCCACTTTGCATCTACTTTTCCATTCTCTTGAGCAAAAGCGGTCAATGTAAAACACAAAACAAATAAAAAGGAAACTAAATGCTTTGCAATCTTGATTTCAAATGTATTTTTCAATAACGTCATGATATTTAAGAGTTTAATAATATATAATGTTAATCATATCAAAAATAGACATTTTTGGGATTCAATACTCTATGAAATTAATTTTAAGCATAATTTTATTTGAAGATCATTAATAACTTTTCAACTTAAATGCAGGATGCAGGCAAATCTTCTAATCTGCA
>PKTE01000196.1 GCA_002869335.1 Salinivirgaceae bacterium
CTTTGTCTAACGCCGGAATAGAAAATAATACTATTCTTTTGTCTATAAATAATGAAACAACAGATAAAAAAGATTTTTTCCAGTTAAATGAAATGCTAATTCAACCTCAAAATAGTAGTTGTAGTTATACAGTATTGATTGATAATAAAATTAAAGATATATTGGTCAGGTACTAGGGTTTCGCTATTTTTGAATTAACAAATTAATTATGCGTGTAATTATATTTCTTGTAATTTTCTTGATTTCTCACTGTTCTTATAGTCAAACGGACTATCAAAAATTCAGTAAGTCTGAGTTATTGGAAGATTTCCATGAATTGTATAAAAGTGCTATTCAAATCCACCCAAAATTAGCTTCCAAAGAGTTTTTAAATGAATTTACAAGACTTTATGAGCTTCAGAAAGACAGAATTGAGGATAGTCTTAATTTAAATGAGTTTTATTTAATAGCAGCACCTTTACTGGCATCATTAAATGATGCCCATACTAACGTTATAATTCCTAATAAACCACGTATTCAGTATATGTTGCACAATAATGGGTTGTCTTTCCCTTTTGATATAAGTATCAGGTCAGATTCCATTTTCTTAAAGTACTATTTTGGTAATGAAATATTCAATTACAATGAAAGCGAATCGGTACAAAGCATCAATGGTATAGCAAATTCTGAGCTTCTAAAACAAATGCGAAGTTTAACTGGTGCTAAAAAGAGATCAATTCAGAACCGAACAATTGAAAGGTATTTTCGATCATATTTATGGATGATTTGGGGTTTTGAAGATGATTATGATCTTGTCTTTCAGGATGATTCCAAATTAAATATTTCTGGTGTTGATAATGATACTTTTTTACAAAACCGAATACCTAAAGATCTTGCAAATTATAGTTTGAAAGTAGATAGTTTGCAAAAAATAGCCTTTTTGAAGATTAAGTCCTTCGCACACCTTGAGAGCTTTGTGCCATTTGTTGATAGTGCATTTTTGGCTATTCAGAAAACGAACTGTAATAAGCTTGTGATTGATGTAAGAGAAAATATGGGAGGCCGATCTATAGTAGTGGATAGCTTGATGAACTTTTTAACCCAACAAACTTATGCGCAATATAAGTCCATAAAATTAAGGGTAAGCGAACCTTTGAAAGCATATTATGCGAAAAGACCTTATAAGCTTAAAAGTATAAACTATCCAAATGATACTATTATAGCAGTATCGGGAAAGGAAATCCAACCACATTACAAATCGTCGAAGTTTAAAGGTGGTTTATATGTGTGGGTAAGTGCTCGAACTTTCAGTGCCGCCAGTACCTTTGCTGGTTTAATAAAGCACTTGGGAATAGGCAAGATCGTAGGAGAGGAGACTGGCGGGACCATCGGTTATTATGGTGATTTCTGGTTTCAAAAACTACCAAACACACAAATGACTTACTATATTTCTCCAAAGGAGTTTGTGCAGTTTGGAGGTGACGATTTGGACAAGGGAGTTAGTGTTGATTTTTCTGAAATAAATTACAATGTCTTAGATTAATGATTATAACAAGACTTATCTTCATTTTTTAATTTATCAATGTACTTCCCCACGTATTTTTACTACTAGAATGATTCTAAATTAGGATATGTATATTCGGATTTGAATACCTTAATCTTTGATTTTCAGTGGATAACAAGGTCTTTTTATAGCTTATTTGACTGTATTGTAACTAGCTGTTTTTTAGGTGATAATACTTATTAAATCTTTTTTTATTCACCATAATTTTGAATTATGCATATGTTAAACCATAATTCTATGAGATTTATACTGTTTTTATTACCGATATTCTTTCTATTGAATACTCTGAGTGCTCAAAGCGAAAAGGAAAAATGGATTGGATTTGAAACCTCAGTAACCGGTGATTTTTATAAAACGCTTGACGGAGGTATTTCCAATGAATATGTTTACATAGGAATGGAGGATGTGGGCTTTACTTTTGATCTTGAGAAAATGGGTTTGTGGCCAGGAGCAGAGGTGTTTATACAAGGTTTGAATACACATGGCAGGCTTCCTTCTGAAGAACTTACAGGTGATATGCAAGTGGTTTCTAATATTGAATCAGGCATCTATACAGGTGTCTATCAGTATTATATTTCTCAATCTATAGGAAATTGGAATTTTATTTTAGGGCAGCACGACTTAAACAGTGAGTTTGTAGGAACTGAATATGGTGGAACATTTGTAAACAGCTCTTTTGGTATTTCTCCGACCATATCTCTTAATGTTCCGGTTTCAATTTATCCTATGGCCTCACTTGCTTTTGTGGCCAAATATGAATTAAAAAAGAAGTATAATTTTAAATTAGGGGTGTATGATGGTGATCCTGGTGACCCTGAATCAAATAGATATAATCTACAGCCCAATATATCTGACCAGGATGGAGCATTGATAATAAGTGAGTTTGAGCGGAGTTTGGAGTTTAACGGAAATCCTGATAAAATTAAAATAGGAGCTTATTATCATACGAATAAATTCACTGATTATCGCGATACTTTAAAAAAAGTGAATGGTAATTACGGACTTTATTCAACTATTGATTTTGTCTTATGGAGTAATTTTGCAAAACCTGATCGTTATATCGGATTATTTGCTCAGGGAGGAATCGCTCCTTTACATATCAATAAGGTGAACTATTATGTGGGAGGCGGGGTTCATTTTAATGGAATTCTGGAAACTGATAAACCCGATGCATTGGGGTTGGCATTTGCATATGCTAATTTGAGTCGTGATTATAAAAAACTAAATAGTGATTATGCACAAGGTGAGCTGATATTTGAATTAACCTATAAGCTTCGATTTCTGGATCACTATTGTGTGCAACCTAATATTCAATATGTAATTAATCCGGGTGCGAGTGCTACTTTAGAAGATGCACTAGTGGCACTAATGCGTTTCAATATTTATTTAAATTACTAAAGCCTAAGTTTATGATTAACAATTTAAAAATTGGAGTAAAACTATACCTTTCTTTTGGACTGGTTTCATTAATTCTACTTATTGTAGGAGTAAGAGAATATGTTGTATTACATAATTTGGAAGATGAAAGATTTGATTTGACTCAAAGCTACAATATGGCCGATGGCTTAATGGAGGCCAAATATGAATTAAGAACTGATCTTTGGCTTTTAATGGAAATGCTTGATGCCGATAATACAAGCACCCTAAATAGCCTTTTTCAGCAACATGAACAAATTATTAAACTATTTGATAATGAGCTTTCTTTGACATTGAGTATTGCTGAGGATAATTCATGGGGTATGGAATATGGTAATGAAAAGAGTAGCATAATTGAGATTGTGAGAGAATTGGAAAAATCTCATAATGATGTAATACTTCCAGATTATAAAAAACTAAAAGAGTTAATTGCTGATGGTATTAATGATGAGAGTATTGCAGAACAAAATGCAGTTAAAATTGAAGATCTTGATGGAGAAATTGATGCTGTTGGAAGAGAATTGCTTGATCAAATGGAAGATGCTGAACTAATTGTAGAATCTCTAGTTGAAAGTGCAGTATTACAGTCTGAAAAGGCTTCTGAACAAGCTGTTATAGAGACAATTATCTTATTGATTGTGGGTTTGATTTTTGCAATGATTATAAGCTTTATAATTACTCGGGGCATAACATTGCCTGTGCGAAAAGGTCTTGATTTTGCTCGGAAGATTGCAGATGGTGATTTAACAACAGAATTAAATATTACTCAGAATGATGAAATAGGACAGTTAGCCCAGGCATTAAATAGGATGTCGGAAAAATTAAAGTCTATTGTTGCTGATATTCAGGCAGGAGCTGATCAAATATCCAATGCAAGTCAGGAATTGAGTTCTACTTCACAAGAGATGTCACAAGGTTCCTCAGAGCAAGCATCATCAGCTGAAGAAGTTTCTTCATCCATGGAGCAAATGGCAAGTAATATTCAGCAAAATACAGATAATGCACAGCAGACGGAGAAAATATCAATAAAGGCTTCAGGCGATATTGGTGAAGGAAAAGAATCAGTCATTCAGACGGTTGCTTCAATGAGAAATATTGCCGGAAAAATTGGTATTATAAGTGAAATTGCAAGGCAAACAAATATCTTAGCCTTGAATGCAGCTGTTGAGGCTGCAAGAGCAGGTGAACATGGAAAAGGATTTGCTGTTGTAGCAGAAGAGGTTCGTAAGCTTGCTGCAAGAAGTCAGGAAGCAGCTAAGGAAATAGATGAGACTTCAAAAAATAGTGTGACTATTGCTGAAAAATCCGGCAAACTATTGGAGGAAATAGTTCCTGATATTGAACGTACTGCCAAATTAGTACAAGAAATTGCTGCTGCCAGTGTAGAGCAATCTTCGGGTGCAGATCAGGTAAATAGTGCTATCCAACAATTGAACCTAGTTACACAGCAAAATGCAGCTGCTTCTGAGGAAATGGCAACTAGTTCAGAGGAACTTGCAAGTCAGGCTAACCAATTGAAAGAAGCAATTAGTTACTTTAAAATTTAGAATTAGTTATTTATAAATAGATTTTAGGTGTTTTTTGATTAGGTTTTTCGAAATGCAGTAAAATGCGTTTAAAAAGGCTGTGCTCCAAATTATGTTTTCCATTTCATAATTAAAGCAAGCCTTTTTTTTATAGAATTATGACAGTTCTATTTTTCATTGTTTCGTTTATTTCTTTCTTCTATTTAATCTATTTTGATTCTTTACAATTATTGTTAGGATTGCAGATACACTTTGAAGACAAAGTTTTAGTTTTTTTACCTCAATCAGGTGAATTTACGTAATGTGTTTTTTTATTGATATTATCATCTTAAAATGTAATATTCTATAAAAGCACATTGTTAGAGTCTTTTTTCAATTAATAATCGATTTCCTTTTATTACGCAATAATGCGTGCTGGTTGTTTTAAAATATCTGTAAATTTGATAGTTACATTATATGTTATATTTCTTTAGAGTTTTTTTCGCTCAAGAACTATATTGTAAATTTTATATTGCTAAAAATTTAACTATAAATTATGCTATCGTGAAAAAAGCCATTACATCAATGCTAGGGTTGTTAATGTTTATTACATTATTCTCTCAAAATGATACTTCAAAGAATGCCTTTGTTCCCAATGGAAAACCAATGGTAAAGGTTTTCTCAAATTTTCATTTTGGATTAACTCCTTATAATAACTCTTCAGGATTTGAGCTTCAGCGGGCTTATATTGGATACGGGTACAATATGTCCGAAAATTTTAGTTTAAAAGCTAATATTGATGTTGGGAATCCTGGCAATGAAAGTAAATATGAATATACAGCTTACCTCAAAACAGCTGCCCTAACATATAAAAAAGATAAATTACAGGTAGATTTTGGAATGATTGGATTGAATCAATTCAAATTACAAGAAAAGATCTGGGGACATCGATATATTTATAAGTCTTTCATGGATGAACATGGTTTTGGTCATAGTGCCGATTTAGGTGTGCTTTTAAAATATGACCTGGTAAAAGATCTTCAGGTAGATATTACTTTGCGAAATGGAGAAGGCTATAAAAGAACGCAATCAGATTCTAATTATAGAGGTGCAATAGGATCAACACTAACGTTGGGAGATATTATGCTTCGAGGAGTATATGATATTACCAGGAAGGAAAAAGTTCAATCTACAATCTCAGGATTTTTGGGATACAAATTGAAAAATGAAATACTTGCAGGTGTTGAGTATAATGTGCAGTTGAATTCTGGTTTTGATAAAGATCATACATTATCAGGAATTTCGACGTATGCTAGCTATAGCATTAGTGATAAGTTCCAGGTATTTGGCAGATTTGATTGGCTTACTTCAAATAAAATAAGTGGAGAGCCAGGTAATTGGAATAAATTAGAAGATGGTACAAAGCAAATTGTAGGCATTCAATACCAAATGATAAAACAAGCCCGAATAGCTATAAATTTCCAAAATTGGGAGCCTGATGATTCAACTGTTGACAATGCCCCTTTTATATATATAAGTCTTGAATTCAAAATCTAAATAACTGACATATGAAAAATCTAACAATCAAAGCGAAGCTATTAATATTACTGATTAGTATTTCTTTAATATTAATATTCATTGGCTGGTTCTCTTTTAACAGTATTAACAGAATAGGAAAGCTGCAGTCAATATCTGAACAATTTATGCAAGTTCAATCTGGAAGCCTGGAATTAAGAAAGAATGAAAAAGATTTTCTTCTGAGAGAAGGAACAAATGAAGACTTTTTCAAGTCCGGTGAAAGTAAATATTTGAACAGTATAAATGAGAATTTATCAACGCTAAATAATAAATTAGAGCTATTGGGGAATGAGAGCCTAATAGACGATTTTGGATTAACAGCTAATGTAACTGAGCTCCAAGGTTTTTTGACACTATACAAGAATAGCTTTTTTAAGTTAGCTGATGAAACTAAGAAGAGGGGATATAAAGAGTTTGGTTTAGTTGGTGAAATGAGAGAAAAAGTACATAATATTGAAGTTGATTTGGAAGATCATACAGGTGTAAAAGACCTTATGCTTAGCATGCTTACACTGAGAAAACATGAAAAAGATTATCTTATTAGAAAAGAAATAGCCTATAAAGAGAAATTTGAAAAGGAAGTTCAATCTTTTATAACAATTTTAGAAGAGAATGGAGAGATAGACGCTAATGAGAAAACCATGTTAAAAAATAATTTATTGGCATATCAGGATGCTTTTAATAGAATTATCGAAATAGATATAATAATTGGTTTTACAGAAAAAGAAGGCTTGCAGGGAGAATTCAGGGCAGATGTTCACAAGATAAGTCCTGCACTTGACGCAATTGAAAACGTTTTACATGAAAAAACAAGTCAAACTGAAGCAAATATTATAATTATATTGATTTCATTTATTTTTATTGCTATGATTATAGCTATTGCTCTTTCTTTAATTATCATCTTATCCATAAATAAATCAATTCATTATGCTAGAGAAAAAATTAAAGCAGTAGCACTTGGTGATTTGACTGTTGCTATTGAGGTCTCAGGTAAAGATGAAATCTCATTTATGATGAATGATTTTAAAATGATGGTTGACAAACTTCGATCTATAATACAAGAGGTTATACAAGGAGCAAATGGTATTGCTACTGCCAGTCAGCAATTGAGTTCTACTTCTCAGGAAATGTCTCAGGGTTCATCAGAACAAGCTTCATCGGCAGAGGAAGTTTCATCTTCAATGGAGCAAATGGCAAGTAATATTCAACAAAACACGGATAATGCTCAGCAAACTGAAAAAATCTCAATTAAAGCTTCTGGTGATATTGGTGAAGGAAAAGATTCAGTAATCCAGACCGTTGAGTCTATGAAAAATATTGCCGGGAAAATTGGCATAATAAGCGAAATTGCTCGCCAGACCAATATTTTGGCTCTTAATGCTGCCGTAGAGGCTGCCAGAGCAGGAGAGCATGGAAAAGGATTTGCAGTAGTTGCTGAAGAGGTGCGTAAACTTGCAGCAAGAAGTCAGGAAGCGGCCAAAGAGATTGATCAAACCTCTAAGAATAGCGTTACTATTGCTGAAAAATCTGGAAAACTATTGGAAGAAATTGTTCCTGATATTGAACGTACAGCCAAATTAGTACAAGAAATAGCAGCTGCCAGTGTAGAACAATCATCGGGTGCAGATCAAGTTAATAGTGCTATTCAGCAGTTGAATCAAGTGACACAGCAAAACGCTGCAGCTTCTGAAGAGATGGCTACCAGTTCAGAGGAATTGGCAAGTCAGGCTGACCAATTAAAAGATGCAATTGGATACTTTAAAACTGATGAAAAATAGTTATGACATAAATTAGAAAGTTGATTTTTATTTAAAGTCTTGCGCCTTAATTACTATCCATTTCATAGTTTAGGCGCAAGACTTTTTTTGTTAATCAGAGCCTGTTTTTTTAATTATACGAGAAAAATGGGTAATAACTTTGATGAGAAATTCAAAAACTTAGTAATATCTTGTACCATCTAATTATTTTAAAATGCAAATTGATAATATTGAAATAACATTCTTGAAAATAGATGATTACGAGGATGTTAAGAGTGCGATGATTGAAGTGTATGCCAGTATGGAATATTCATATTGGAATGAGGCTCATATTAAAAAATTGATTCGAAAGTTCCCTGAAGGGCAAGTAGCTATTAAAATTGATGGAGATTTGGCCGGTTGTGCTCTTTAAATAATGGTTGATTTCGATAAGTTTAATTTAAAACATACTTATAAGGAAATTACTGGAAATTATACTTTTGATACACATGATGATAAAGGGGACTATTTGTATGGTATTGATATTTTTATTCGCCCCAAATACAGAGGATTGAGACTTGGTCGCAGGTTGTATGATTATCGTAAGGAGCTATGCGAGAGATTAAACCTTAAAGGTGTGCTTTTCGGTGGACGTATTCCCAATTATCACAAATTTGCTGATGAGATTACTCCAAAAGAATACATCGAGAAGGTGAGGAAGAAGGAGATACATGATCCGGTGTTTAATTTTCAAATGTCCAATGATTTTCACCCCAAAGCAATTCTAAAGGGTTACCTCGAAGGTGATAGTGAATCTAATGAGTATGCCGTGCTATTGGAGTGGAATAATGTGTATTATGAGAAGCCAAGCAAGGCTGTTTCAGTGCAAAAAAAAATCATTAGGTTAGGTTTAGTTCAATGGCAAATGAGGCTTTATGCTGATTTGGATGAATTAATGCAGCAAGTTGAATATTTTGTGGATGCGGTTTCAGGTTATAGATCAGATTTTGCACTTTTTCCGGAATTCTTCAATGCTCCACTTATGTCCGAGTATAACCATTTGAGTGAGCCTGAAGCCATACGAAAGTTGGCAGAGTTTACGCCGGAAATTGTGAATCGTTTCGGCAAATTGTCCATCGCTTATAATATCAATATTATTACTGGTAGTATGCCCGAAATAGTAGGTGATGAACTATTGAATGTTGGCTATCTCTGTAAAAGGGATGGAGGGATTGAACGTTTCGAGAAACTTCATGTAACACCAGATGAACACAAGGTTTGGGGTATGCGTGGGGGGAATAAACTACAAACATTCGATACGGATTGCGGTAAAATTGGTATTTTAATCTGCTATGATGTGGAATTTCCTGAATTGAGTCGCATATTAGCTGATAAGGGAATGGATATATTGTTTGTTCCATTTTTGACAGATACGCAAAACGGATATTCTCGCGTGCGCAGTTGTGCACAGGCCAGGTCTATTGAGAATGAATGTTATGTGGCCATTGCCGGGAGTGTTGGAAATTTGCCCAAGGTGCATAATATGGATATTCAATATGCACAATCTATGGTGTTTACGCCTTGCGACTTTGCATTTCCAACCAATGGAATAAAGGCTGAAGCTACCCCAAATACTGAGATGATACTTATTGCAGATGTAGATATTGATTTACTTCGAGAGCTAAACCAGTTTGGAAGTGTTCGAAATATTAAAGATAGGCGAGAAGATATATACCAAATCAAACACTTTGAAAAGTAGAAAGAATAAAAAGGCACGAGTAGGGTTCTCGCGCCTTTCAACTTCTATTATTTCTGACCTTTAATATTGGCCTCAATCTTTGTTTTTAGGTTGTCTATTCTTGTAATCGCTGCCTTAATAATTTCTATGTTTCGTTCGTCTTTTTCTTCTTTCAAGCTCTTTTGGAGTTCATCTTTGCGGGCTTCAAGTTTTTGTAGATTGTATCGTTTCTTCTCCATTTCGGCTGCTTCTATTGCTTCGTCGAAAATGAGTTCTTCAGGAGATTTTTCTGATTCTTCAGCTTGTTTTACACGCGTAGGTTTAGGTATGAAAATAGAATCATCTGCTCTACGTTGATTCATAAATGTTGGTGATACTATTTCTATTTTATTTTCATGAAGGTTATCCATTACTTTCGCATTCAGTAGCGAACTTGTGCTGAAAAACTTGCTGCTATCCTCCAGGAATCCGTGAATTCTATAAACGACTGAAAAATCACCCAGACTTGTAATATATATATAAGGATTGGTTAATCCGACTGAAATTGCTGCATCCCTTAATGCCTCTTCAATTTTACTTCGGGGTATGTCATAGCCTAATGAAACTGAAGTAGAAATTACCGTATTCGTTACACGGGTCAATTTAACAGGATTATTCGCAATATAGAGATTGGGAATTGTAATAAAATTGCTGTCTTCAAGTTGAATTTCGGTATGAAAAATA
>PKTE01000232.1 GCA_002869335.1 Salinivirgaceae bacterium
GAATAAATCCCAATTTGGTTCTTTTGAGTCTAATTGGAATGGATTTTTACCTTCAGCTTCAAGCATTGGATTATAACGATATAAGTGCCAGTAACCAGCATTTACAGCGTCTTTTTGTTCAGCTTGAGTTTTGTTCATTCCACCTCTTAATCCGTGTGCAATACATGGAGCATAAGCGATAATGATAGAAGGTCCTGGATAAGCTTCAGCTTCTTTAAGTGCTTTAAAGTATTGAGCTGAATTAGCTCCCATTGCAACTTGAGCTACGTAAACATAACCATAAGTCATGGCCATCATACCCAAGTCTTTTTTGCGGATTTTTTTACCGCTGGCAGCAAATTTAGCAACAGCTCCTACTGGAGTTGCTTTTGAAGATTGACCTCCAGTATTTGAGTAAACCTCAGTATCAAGTACAAGTAGGTTTACATCTTCTCCTGAAGCAATTACGTGGTCAAGACCACCATAACCGATGTCATAAGCCCAACCATCACCACCGATGATCCATACTGATTTTTTGATCAGATAATCTTTCAATGAAATGATATCTTTAGCAACAGCATGTTTTTCAGTTTTAAGAGCCTCTAATACTGCTTTTGAAGCTTCTTTTGATTGGTCAGCATCTTCTTTTGCTTCAATCCATTGTTCGAATGCGGCTTTTGTTTTAGCACTTACTTCGTTAAGAGCAGCTGTCATTTGGTTAGCCATTCTCTTACGTAAGTTTTGTACACCAAGTGCCATACCGAATCCGTATTCAGCATTGTCTTCAAATAGTGAATTTGCCCAAGCTGGCCCTTTACCTTCATGGTTTTTGCGGTAAGGGGTAGATGGAGCAGAACCACCGTAAATTGAAGAACATCCAGTAGCGTTTGCTACCATCATACGATCACCGTATAATTGAGTGATTGTTTTGATGTATGGAGTTTCACCACAACCTGCGCAAGCTCCTGAGAACTCGAATAATGGTTGTGCGAATTGTGCATTTTTAACGTTAAGTTTTTTGTCTACTAAGTGATCTTTTGGAGTCACTTTTTTGAACATGTAATCCCATCTTTCGATTCCGTCTCTTTGAGAATCAAGTGATTTCATTACAAGTGATTTAGTTTTGCTAGGACATACATCTTCACAAACACCGCAACCTGTACAGTCTAATGGTGTTACTTGAATTCTGTAATGTAAACCTTCTAAACCTTTACCAATAGCTTTTTTAGCTACAGTTCCTTCTGGTGCATTTTTAAGTTCTTCGTCTGTCATTAAGAATGGACGAATTGCAGCATGTGGACATGCATTTGCACAAAGGTTACACTGGATACAGCTATCAACTTGCCATTCTGGTACGTTAACAGCAATACCACGTTTTTCGTACTCAGTTGTACCAGCTGGGAATGTTCCGTCTTCTCGGCCAGCGAAAGCACTTACAGGAAGGTCATCACCTTTAAGTAAGTTCATTGGCTCAACTACATTCTTAACGAAATCTGGCTTGTCTGAATTGTCAGCTTTAGCTTTCTCATCCTTAAGTTTTGCCCATTCAGCAGGAATATCAACTTTAACTACCTGGTCTCCACCTTGATCAACTGCAGCATTGTTCATGTTAACAATCTCATCACCTTTACGAGCAAATGATTTAACGATGAAATTTTTCATCTCTTCAACTGCTTTTTCGTAAGGGATTACCTCTGCAATTTTAAAGAATGCTGATTGCATAATAGTATTGGTTCTGTTTCCAAGACCAATCTCGTCAGCAATTTTAGTAGCATTGATGATGTAGAAATTGATTTCGTTTTCAGCTAAGTACTTCTTAACATTATTTGGTAAGCGTTTTTTAGTTTCTTCATCGTCCCAAATTGAGTTCAATAAGAATGTACCTCCTTTTTTAAGACCTTTAAGCATATCATAGCTGTCTAAATAAGCAGGCACGTGACATGCAACAAAGTCAGGAGTGTTTACCAAATATGGTGAGCGAATTTCTTTGTCTCCAAAGCGAAGGTGAGATGTAGTTACACCACCTGATTTTTTAGAGTCATAAGAGAAATAAGCCTGACAATATTTATCTGTTGTTTCACCAATAATCTTAATTGAGTTTTTGTTTGCACCCACAGTACCGTCAGATCCAATTCCGTAGAATTTAGCTGAGTAAGTACCTTCTGGAGACACGTTGATGTCTTCAGTCATAGGTAATGATAGGTTTGTAACATCATCAACAATACCAATTGTGAAACCTGATTTTGAGTCTTTAGCTCTTAGGTTATCATATACGCTGATAATTTGAGCTGGAGTAGTGTCTTTAGAAGAAAGTCCATAACGTCCACCAATAATTTTTGGTGCATCAGCTTTTCCTTTAAATACTTCTACTACGTCAAGGTATAATGGTTCTCCGTTAGCTCCTGGTTCTTTTGTGCGATCAAGAACAGCAATGTTTTTAACCGATTTTGGAAGAACGTTAAGGAAATATTTAACTGAGAATGGTCTGTATAAGTGAACACTTAATAGACCAACTTTTTCGCCATTGGCTACTTTGTAATCAATAACTTCTTTGATTGTATCGGTAACTGAACCCATAGCAATGATGATATCTTCAGCATCATCAGCACCATAGTAGGTAAATGGGTGATATTCACGTCCAGTTGTTTTTTTGATTTCCTGCATATAAGCTTCTACGATATCTGGTAATTCATCATAGAATTTGTTTGCAGCTTCTCTTGTTTGGAAATAAATATCAGGGTTTTGTGCAGTACCGCGAGTTACAGGGTGTTCTGGATTAAGAGCGTTGTCTCTGAAGAGTTGTAATGCTTCATAATCAACAAGCTTAGCCATTTCTTCTGTAGTTGGCGCTTCTACTTTTTGTATCTCGTGTGATGTTCTGAAACCATCAAAGAAATGTACAAATGGAACACGTGATTTAATAGCTGCAAGGTGAGCTATTGGAGCAAGGTCCATGATTTCTTGTACACTACCTGTTGCAAGGAAAGCAAAACCAGTTTGGCGTGCTGACATTACATCACTGTGATCTCCGAATATTGAAAGTGCCTGTGCAGCAAGACTTCTGGCTGATACGTGGAATACTCCCGGTAGTAATTCACCAGCAATCTTATACATGTTAGGAATCATAAGAAGTAATCCCTGAGATGCTGTGAAAGTGGACGTAAGAGCTCCTCCTTGAAGTGAACCGTGAACGGCTCCTGAAGCACCACCTTCAGATTGCATTTCTGCAACCTCTACAGTTTCTCCGAATATATTCTTCCTACCAAAAGCAGCCCATTCGTCTACATATTCTGCCATTGTAGATGATGGCGTGATCGGGTAAATAGCAGCAACTTCGCTAAACATATAAGCTACGTGCGATGCAGCATAGTTACCGTCACAAGTAATAAAATTCTTTTTAGCCATACTTTTCTTGATTTATAATATTATGAAATTTTTCCAGTGCAAAATTAGCTTTTTTTACGTTTTTTGCCTAGTGTTTATGTTGTTAAACCTTTAATTTTGACTTATATATAAGCATTTTAAATAACGCCATTTGAAATGCAAATAATTTTTATGGATTGCAATAAAAAATCTTTTTAAAAAGAAAAAGCGGGTCGTTTTTAACCCGCTTTGTATGTGTGTTTTGCGAGTTTACTTATCCATTGTCAATAAGAACTCTTCGTTTGTCGATGTTTTATTGATTCTGCTACGCATAAAGTCCATAGCTTCTACACTATTCATGTCAGCTAGATAATCGCGCAATACCCATATTCTGTTGATTAGGTCTTTGTCAATTAATAGATCTTCGCGACGTGTACTCGAAGCAGGAATGTCAATTGATGGGAATATACGACGATTCGATAATTTTCTGTCAAGTTGAAGTTCCATGTTACCGGTTCCTTTAAACTCTTCAAAAATAACGTCATCCATTTTTGATCCTGTTTCTGTAAGTGCGGTTGAAAGAATGGTTAATGAACCACCATTTTCGATTTTACGTGCAGCTCCAAAAAACTGTTTTGGTTTATGAAGTGCGTTGGCATCTACACCACCTGATAGTACTTTACCAGAAGCAGGAGATACTGTATTGTATGCACGAGCTAATCGTGTTATTGAGTCGAGTAGGATAACTACGTCGTGTCCGCATTCAACCAAACGTTTGGCTTTTTCGTGTACTATATTTGCAACTTTTACATGGCGATCTGCAGGTTCATCAAAAGTAGATGAAATCACTTCTGCATTTACGCTGCGTGCCATGTCTGTAACTTCCTCTGGACGTTCGTCAATCAATAGAATGATCATATAAACTTCAGGGTGGTTAGCTGCAATGGCATTTGCTATATCTTTTAGTAATACGGTTTTACCAGTTTTAGGTTGTGCTACAATTAGCCCACGCTGTCCTTTGCCAATAGGTGCAAACATATCAACAATCCTTGAAGAAATATTGGCTTGCTTTCCTGTTAAATTAAATTTCTCATATGGAAAAAGTGGTGTGAGAAATTCAAAAGGGATTCTGTCTCTAACTTCTTCTGGCGGACGTCCATTGATTTGCTCAACTTTAATAAGTGGGAAATATTTTTCACCTTCTTTTGGAGGTCTAATGCTGCCTTGAACTGTATCTCCGGTTTTTAATCCGAATAGTTTTATTTGCGATTGACTAACATAAATGTCGTCTGGACTATTGAAATAGTTATAATCAGATGAACGAAGGAAACCATATCCGTCAGACATTATTTCTAATACGCCACTAGCAGTTACGATTCCTTCAAACTCATTTCTTCTTTGTTTGAATTTATCGTCATTTCTGTTTTGATCGTTATTTCTGCTTTGATCGTCTCTTTTTTGAGAACGGTGATGTTGTGGTTTGTTTTCGTTGTTAGGTCGATCATCATTTTCTCTACCTGCATTGTTTTTCACCACTTTTTTGATTACTCGAGGTCTTTGAATCGAATTGTCTTCGCTCTTTGGAGCCTCAACGGGTTTAGCTTCAACAGGTTTTTCTTCTTCAGCCTGAGGTTTTTCCGGCTTAATTACGCGCTTGCGACGCTTAGGTTTTTCTGTTTCGGTTGCTTCAACTTCCTTTGGTTCAACTTCCTTTGTCTCTTCTTTTGGAGTTTCTTCTTTTTTGCCTGAAACTTTTTCGGCCTTGCGAACGCGAGGTCTTTTGCTGGAGCTCTTTACTTCTTTGTCTTCAGATTTTTTATTGTCTTCTGAAGCTTTGATTGCCTGCTGATCAAGAATTTTGTAGATTAAATCTTGCTTGCGTAGCGATTCGATTTTCTTGATGTTTAAACCGGCCGCAATCTCTTTAAGTTCTGAAACAAGTTTTTTGTTCAGTTCTAAAATGTCGTACATCTGATATTATTTGATTTATTTAAAAACGTAAAATGTGGTGAATAATCGTTGATCTAAAAACGAACGGGAATTATCGGTACAATAATAGTCATTAAACATTATTTAGCAAAATTTTTTTCAATATTAAATTCCTAAAATCGTGTTATTGACCGATATTCTGTTCATGCTTCCAAAAAAATACTGTATTTTCGCTATTGCCTTATATTATTATAAAAAAAGAGAAACACAATGATGCTATCTTCAATATATCGTGAATTTATTCAATCTAAAAAATATTACGAAAAAGAAACTGCGTTTAAACTTTTAATGCAGCGACGTATATACAAGGTTTTGCTTATTTGCAGTAACTACGATTCATACATGTTGGAAGAGGATGGGCGAATTGATTAGCAAATTTTTAAGGAATATGTATCGCTTAATTTGAGATATCCTCCTGTTTTTATTCAGGCCAATTCTGCTTCGAAAGCATTTAAAATATTAGAAAGCGAAAATATTGATCTTGTGATCTCTATGTTAAGTGTGCGAGAAACAGATGCCTTTCAATTATCGAATCAGGTTAAAAGTATTTATCCAGATATTCCTATTGTAGTACTGACACACTTTTCACGAGAAGTGAGTATGCGTTTGCAAAATGAAGATTTAAGTTCTATTGATTACGTTTTTTCATGGCTGGGGAATACTGAACTGTTGTTAGCTATTGTGAAGTTGATTGAGGATACTATGAATGTTGAACGTGATGCAAATGAGATTGGCGTTCAGGTTGTTTTATTAGTGGAGGACAGTATTAGGTTTTATTCAAGTTATCTTCCTAACCTTTATAAAGTTATATTTAACCAAAGCGAACGCTTTATGAAGGAGGGTCTCAATGAACATTTGCGTATGCTTAGGAAGAGGGGACGGCCTAAAATTTTATTGGCCAGGAATTATGAAGAAGCTTTGGAGTATTATAAAAAGTATCGTAAAAACATGCTTGGAGTTATATCGGATATTAGGTATGATAAAGATGGCATGAAAGATCCCCATGCAGGATTTAAATTATGTGAGCATGTGAGAGATGATAATCCATATTTGCCATTCTTGTTGCAATCTTCACGCCCACAAAATAGAACTATTGCGGATAAGCTAGGAGTTGGGTTTATAGATAAAAACTCTAATAAACTGTCTCATGAATTAAGAAATTATGTAATTGATAATTTCGCTTTTGGCGATTTTGTATTTAAAAATCCTTCTACTGGTGAAGAGGTTGGGAGAGCAAGAGATTTGGTGACCTTTCAGGACGCCATAAGAACTGTTCCGGCTGAGAGTCTTAGATTTCATAGTAGAAGGCACGATTTTTCAAAGTGGCTGAAGGCCAGATCTTTATTCTCTCTTTCTAGTATTTTCTCTCAAGCTTCTACTTCAGATTTCAATACAATGGAAGAGGTGCGTGAGTATGTGTTGAAGGAAATCTCAAGATATCGAATTAACAGGGGACGGGGAGTGATCTCGAAATTTGAAGGTGATGGTTATGATGAATATTCAATATTCTCAAGGATTGGAGAGGGCTCTATTGGTGGTAAGGCTCGCGGATTGGCATTTGTAGATAATATTATAAAGAAACACCGTATTTTTTATAAGTACGATAATATTATTATTTCTATTCCACGTACAATTGTGCTCTGTACTGATGTTTTTGATGAGTTTATGCAAAACAATAACCTATATGAAATTGCATTACTTGATTTGGATGACGATGTTATTTTAAGGCATTTTTTGAATAGTAAATTGCCTTTGCACGTCAGAGAGAAGCTAAAAGCATTATTGTCTAAAACTTCTACTCCATTGGCTATCCGTTCTTCTAGTTTGTTGGAAGATAGTCATTATCAGCCTTTTGCCGGAATTTATTCTACATATATGATTCCATATATAAAAGAGGATGAGGAGATGCTGGAGATGCTGTATCGTGCAATTAAGAGTGTTTATGCATCGGTTTTTTACAGAAGCAGCAAAGCATATATGGAAGCCACAAAGAATGTGATTGATGAGGAAAAAATGGCAATTATTTTACAAGAAGTTACAGGTACTCAATATAGTGATCATTTCTATCCAACAATTTCTGGTGTTGCCCGTTCTGTAAACTTTTACCCCATTGAACCAGAAAAGGCAGGGGACGGTATCGCCTCCATTGGTCTGGGATTAGGAAAGGTTATCGTTGAGGGTGGTAAAACTTTGCGATTCTCTCCTAAATATCCTAAAAAGATATTGCAATTATCGACCCCGCAAATGGCTTTACAGGAAACTCAGAAAAAGTTTTACGCGCTTAGTATGGATCCGCAAGATTATATTGACTCTACGGATGATGGAGTGAATATGAAAGAATTAAAAGTAGCAGATGCAGAGAAAGATGGCTCTATCAATAAAATTTGTTCAGTATATGACTTTCAAGATAATATGGTGCGTGATGGAGCCTATGGTAAGGGTAAAAAGCTAATTACTTTTTCCAGTGTTTTGAAGTTTAATTCATTCCCCCTTTCTGATATCTTAAATACATTACTTTCTATAGGTCAAAAAGAGATGAATCATCCAGTAGAAATTGAATTTGCAGTAAATTTGGATACACCTGAAGGTTGTCCGGAGATATTTAGCTTTTTGCAAATACGACCTATTGTGGAAGATACTGATACCTTAAATTTTGATTTGGGAGAAGTAGATGAAAAAGATTGCTTGCTTGTTTCCAATAAGGCACTTGGTAATGGTGTAATAGAGGATCTGTATGATTTTGTTTACATAAAACCAGATGTGTTTAATCCTGAAAAAACCAAAGAGATTGCAGAGGAGATAGATCAGATAAATCGTAAATTCCGAGATGAAAATAAATTTTATATACTAGTGGGTCCTGGTCGTTGGGGTTCAAGTGATCCATGGTTAGGAGTGCCTATTAAATGGAGCCAAATTTCCCAGGCTCGTTTAATTGTTGAATCGGGATTGCCCAATTACCGAATTGACCCAAGTCAGGGTACACACTTTTTCCAAAATTTGACCTCATTCAGGATTGGTTATTTTACAATTAATCCATATATGAATGACGGACTTTATGATCTGGAATTTCTAAATAGTCAAACTCCGGTTTTTGAAACAGAATATTTAAGACATGTTAAATTTAGCAAGCCCGCAGTAGTAAAAATTGAAGCAAAACGTAATAAAGGTATTGTTCTGAGACCCTGATAAATAGGACTTTCCGGTTACGTTTGCGAAAATGTGTTAAAAAACAAGTAAAAAAAGTAAATTTTCTACGTTTTTTTCATGGAAAAGAAAAATCTTTCATATTACTTTGCACACGACAATAAATTGTTGTCAATCATTGATTAATGTTCTTCTAAAAGAAAAAATATGGATTTACAAAAAGTAATGGCTGACTTAGAGGCTAAAAACCCAGGTCAACCTGAATTTTTGCAAGCAGCTGAAGAGGTGCTTGAGAGTATTAAGGATTTCGTTGATGAAAATCCAAAATATGATGATCAGAAAATCGTTGAGCGTTTACTTGAACCAGAACGTACAATTATGTTCCGCGTTTCATGGGTAGACGATAACGGTGAAGTACAGGTTAACCGTGGGTACCGCGTTGAGTTTAACAGTGCTATTGGACCTTACAAAGGTGGATTGCGCTTTCACCCTAGCGTTACTTTAGGTGGCTTGAAATTTTTAGGTTTCGAGCAAATTTTCAAAAACTCTTTAACTACTCTACCTATCGGTGGTGGTAAAGGAGGATCAGATTTCAATCCAAAAGGAAAATCAGATAACGAAATCATGCGTTTCTGCCAGGCTTTCATGTCAGAGCTTTTCCGTCATATTGGACCTGAAACTGATGTGCCTGCTGGTGACATTGGTGTAGGTGGTCGTGAGATCGGTTATATGTTCGGAATGTATAAAAAATTACGTAACGAGTACACTGGTGTATTAACTGGTAAAGGACGTAACTGGGGTGGTTCATTAATTCGCCCTGAAGCTACAGGTTTTGGTAACGTATATTTCGCTAAAGAAATGTTGAAAACCAAAGGTGAGTCTTTCCAAGGTAAAACTGTTGCAGTTTCTGGTTTTGGAAACGTAGCATGGGGTGCTGTTATGAAAGCTACTGAATTGGGAGCTAAAGTTGTTACTATTTCTGGTCCTGACGGATACATTTATGATCCAAATGGAATCAGCACTGAAGAGAAATTCAACTATATGTTAGAGCTTCGCGCAACTAACAATGACGTTGTAGCTCCATATGCTGAAGAATTCGAAGGCGCTCAGTTCTTTGCAGGTAAAAAACCTTGGGAACAAAAAGTTGATATCGCTTTACCATGTGCAATTCAGAACGAATTGAACCTTGACGATGCAAAAGCATTGGTAAGCAATGGTGTTATTTGCGTATCAGAGGGTGCTAACATGCCTACAACCCCTGAAGCAGTTGAGCATTTCTTAGAGAACAAAATTTTATTCGGACCTGGTAAAGCTGCTAACGCTGGTGGTGTTGCTGTTTCTGGTCTTGAAATGAGCCAAAACTCTATGAAATTAAGCTGGAGCCGCGAAGAGGTTGATGCTAAATTACATCAAATCATGGAAAGTATCCACGCAGCATGTGCTCAGTATGGTACTGAAGGTGATTTCTGTAACTACGTAAAAGGTGCTAACGTTGCTGGTTTCATCAAAGTTGCTGATGCAATGATTGACCAGGGTGTTGTTTAATAAACCTAAGACACTATATATACAAAGCTGCCTGAGCAATCAGGCAGCTTTTTTTGTGCCGTTAAAGGTATGATGAAAATCTCATCAGCTTTATTGTAATGGTTGGTTACTCGTTGTTTGTTATAGTATAAATAGTTACTTTTAGCATGAAGCTTATTGTTGGAAGTGAATAAAATAAATAAGTACCTCTAAAAGATTAC
>PKTE01000040.1 GCA_002869335.1 Salinivirgaceae bacterium
AATGCCCCATTTAGGACTATTTATTCTACAATATTGAAGAGCTTCGCCATGGTACTGGCCAGTTAATAAGCTGATTGCTGCTGTTCCTGTTATAGATGCTCCTGTTCTAAGTTTTAGTTCGAAAACTTTTTTCATATTCTTTTTTATCTCTTTATATCGCTTGTTTTTAGGCTTGAAAAACAAATCTTCACCTTCAATTCTTTCAAGTTTACAAGGAACAAATTCATAGGACTTTCTTCTCTTGTTATATGCCTTTAGAAAAACTGTTCGCTCATAATCAATGATGTATGTTTTATTTTCCTTCTTTTTATTGTAAATTTCTATAACCAGCTCCTGTGCAAAAATCCCAGACGTTGCAAATAATGTGATGAGCAGTGTAATTAAGTATTTCATAGTTTTTTATATTTTAGCTTTCAAATGGATCTCATAGCAAATAAGATCGGCACAAATATAATAATTTCAAGTTTAAACTTAATTTAAATAAGGACGTTACACCTTAAGCTAACTAAAGAACCACATAAATGAAAATCATTCTATTTATTCTTTCGACGATAGTAATTAGTAGTTGTAACAAATCGTACAAAACCCAAAGTGATATGTCAAACGAATCTCAAAAAAAGGAGCAATCAATGTCAAAGAAGGATACTACTCCAAAAGTAACCGGAATTGGCGGTATTTTCTTTTTCTCAAACAATCCTGAGGAGACGAAGAAGTGGTACGCAGAAAATTTAGGATTGGAAACCAATGAATGGGGTTCAAGTTTTGAATTCCGCAATGCCAATCGACCTGATGAAATCAATTACCTTCAATGGAGCCCGTTTAAAGATGGTAGTGAGTACTTTAAGCCTTCTAAAAAAGAGTTCATGATAAACTACAGGGTGCAAAACATCGAAGGTCTTGTAAAGAAGCTGGAGAAAAACGGTGTGACCATTTTAGATAGCATTGTAACCTATGAATACGGTAAATTTGTGCACATTATGGATGCCGAAGGTAATAAGATAGAACTTTGGGAACCAGTTGATCGTGTATTTACAGAAATGGGAGGGAGAACAACGAAATAATTCTATGAATTTGCTTTATACTTTAAACAATTGATTTTCGTTTCAATGGTATAATGTTTTGAATTTTAAATATATAGTTATGAAAATCATTACCATTTTTATCATTTTCTTAATTTTAGTTGGTTGCAAAGAATCAAATGAATCTTCACATATTTTGTTGCTTAAAGTTGACTATACCACCTATGCATTTGAAGGAGGCAAGGAGATTCCAATATCTGATGATGTTGCCGGTGCTGATACTATTCCAATTGATTTAGATTATAATGCTCCAGGTGATTTTGGTGATGTAACCTTATATTACAAACCAACCAATGAAATGATCTTTAGTGGCGAAATAATTTGGATGGGATTAGGCGAAATATCATTTCCGCGAAGTTTTGATCCGGCTGATAGCTATTCACAATTGAATTTACCTATTGAAAAACCGGAAAATTCAATGTTTCAGTATATCCCAAATGGGTCTGGTATTAATACTGTAGCTTATGACAGTGTATGGATTGGTATTCAAAATCTGAAAATTGTGCAAAAGTATATGAATTCAGGAAAGAAGATTGGCTTTTTCATTTATACACCATCTGTTGGTGCTGGCAATCCAGCTGATTGGGATTACTTAGTGATTATGAATAAATAAACTTCTACGCTATTTATCTTACTAAGTATTTTGATTACTTCTTGCGTCGGGCTGATGTTAATTGATAACCTATTTTGACTTTTAACGTACATTTGAAGTATGAAAAATACCCACATTTTATTTATTGTTCTTTTATTATTTACCTTTTCTGGATGCAAAGATACAGAGGATACGCAGGTTAATCCTGATATAAACGATTCTATTCCCGTAGAAGTTCAATTCTCAGTTGATCAGCATAATATTCTGAAAAACGATGTTCCTTTTCAGGTGCGAGGTGTTGTATATGTTCCGGGTTATCCGGGCTATATGCCATGGGATACAGAGGTTAATACTGATTTACCGCTGAAATTAAAAAACAGTATAACTTTTGACTTATACAACATTAAAGAAATGGGTGCTAATACTGTGCGTTTTTGGGGCGCGCCTCAATATTGCTACGAGGTGGTAAAAAGTATGGAAGATTTTTATTTCTTGCAAACCATATGGATACAGGTAGATGCTCCAGATTTTCAGGATGAGGGGTTTAAAATAGGAACCAAAATATATATACGGCAGGTTATTGATCGTATTTATGATGTTTTTCCTAATAATGATCCGCCAATAGTAGCTTTTCTTGTGGGAAATGAATTGAGTGAGGCAAGTATTAATGCTACTGATGCTGCTCATCCTGAAATTAACCATTACGCTGGTAATTATATTGTTACTGACTCTACTTTAACTGCAACGGAGGCGTTTTTAGCTGAAATGGCCGACTATGTTAAAACTTATGAATTTGATAACTATGGAAATACATCGTTAGTTTCCTATTCCAATGATATCCGAACAGCATATATTCTTGATGTACCATTCTTAGATTTTCGAAGCCACAATGCATATTCATATGCCGTACCTTATTATTTGCCCAATACACCATTGGGAAGTACCACCGGCACAATATTTCAAGGTTGGATAGAAGAGTTGAAAGCCATGTATCCTGAAAAGCCATTGCTCATTACTGAAACAGGATTAAGTGTTTCTCCAAATGCAACACATGAGGGACCGCCTAATTATGGTTATGGTGGAAATACTGAAGCAGAGCAGGCAGAAGGAATTCTGCAGAATTTGAATGATATTGATTTGGCTCCTCAGCCTTTGGCAGGTGTTTGTATTCATGAATATCTGGATGCCTGGTGGAAATTTTCACTGGAAGATTCATACTCACAAGATCCAGATGATATTGAGGAGTGGTTCGGTATTGTTAAATTAATAGAGGACGGTGATTGGTATACTACTACAAACCGACCGATATATGATGAATTGAAGAATATTTGGAGTTTACAGAGATAATTAATTCTTTTAAAGTAAGAATGTATTAACGTAACTTGATTAAAAAGTTGGTCTTCTTTTTGTGTCAATATCCTAATTTACAATAAATGCAGAGGGTTTGAAAATAAACTATTTTGCATGAATTAGAGCAAAAAGTACAACCAATACTACTAAAGTTAAGACTATGAGGCTTATTGCGCTTTTTATTTTGCTGATTCCTATGTATGGATTATTGGCGCAAGAAAATAAAATTGAGAAATTCTTAAATCAAAACGGACCTTTTTCTGAATCAGATACAATTATTGTAAAAGAGTTGAATAAGGAGGCATATCATACTTATGATATTGATTTGGAAAAGACTAGATTATTGGCATTAAAAGCTTTCCAAATTTCGAAAGAGATTAATTATCAAAAAGGAATAAGCGAAAGTTGCCGAATAATTGGAATATATCATCATAAAAAAGCAAATTATGATACAGCTATGTATTATTACCAAAAAGCGAATCAAATAGCTGAAGAGCATAATTTAAAAAGAGAAGTTGCTTCATCACTGAATAATATTGCACTGCTTTTGTATTTCAAGGGTAACTATCCATTAGCACTAGAAAAATATTTCAGATGTATTGAAATAAGAGAAGAATTAGGAGATACACTAAAGTTAGCTACGCCAATAAATAACATTGCTTTAATATATTAACAGCAAAATAAACACGACAAAGCTTTGGAATACTTTTTCAGAAGTTTACAAATTGAAAAAGTAATTGGAGATAGTTCCAGATTAGGCTTGAATTACATGAATATTGCTACTCAATTTGCTGCCATGGACTCAATTCAGTTGGCCATTGAGTACTTTAATCAAAGTGAACAAATTTGTATTGCAAATAAAAATGAGCTTACACTATCATATGTGTATTCCAGATTAGCAGATATTTATGACAGAGCAGGAGATTATGAGAGAGCTAATAGTTATCATTTGCAGGGATTAGAAATTGCATATAAGCTCGATGCCAAATACGAAATTGCCAATGCTTTATCTGGCATTGCTAACCATTATTTTCTTCAGGGCAAGTTGCCAGGAGCTATTAAATATGCAGATTCAGCCAAAAACATGGCTCGAGAATTGGAAATTCCGGCTGTTACTGAGGTTGCTACGAAAGTATTGTATGAATCCAATTTAAGACTTAAAAATTATAAAAAAGCTTTTGATGATTTGTTGTTAAATCGCCAAATCAATGATTCACTGCGAAATGAAAAGAATTTGCAGTTGATGTATGAATTTGAATATGAAAAGAAATTGAAAGATAGTGAAATCGAAAAAGCAAGAAGAGAAGCATTACTTGTACAACATCGTTTTATTATTTCTTTACTCATTATCACTTTACTTATTGGTTTGGCATTTATTCTACTGCTTTTATACAGAAATAAGGAAAAGAAGAAAAATAATTTAATCTTAATTGCTCAAAAAGAGGAACTTAATTCTTACAAAAATCATTTGGAAGAGAAAGTAAAAGAGCGGACAGATGACCTCAGAACTGCTTTAGTTAAAGCAAAAGAGAGTAACCTGCTTAAAACTCAGTTTTTAAATAATATTTCGCATGAAATCCGTACACCTATGAATGGTATTGTAGGGTTTTCTGATATGCTCGATGATGAGAATATGTCAATAGAAGAACGGAGATCATGTGTTAAAATAATAAAAAGTAGCTCCGACCAGCTTTTAAAAATTATTGATGATATTGTTGAAATGTCAGTTTTTGAAACAAAGAGTGTTCAAACAGAAATGAAAAGGTTTAATTTGAATGAGATGATGAACTCAATATATTCTATATTTAAACTAAAATCAAAAGAGCGCGGAATCCCTTTGACCCTAAAAATGGGTTTAGCAAATAGCCAGAGCAATATAGTTTCAGATCAAATGCTACTTACAAAGATTTTAAATAATTTAGTAGAAAATGCACTAAAGTTTACTCCTGAAGGTCGTATTGAAATGGGCTATTTTGTGCAGGATCAAACTTTAGTTTTTTATGTGAACGATACGGGTGTGGGAATTTCTAAAGAGAATCTTAAATCTATTTTTGACAGATTTTCGCAAGAGGAGAGGGCACTATCAAGGCGATATGGTGGATTGGGTTTAGGATTATCAATATCTAAAGAAAACGCGCATCTATTGGGTGGTGACATTAAAGTGGAATCAGAAAAAGGAAAAGGTTCTACATTTTATGTGACTATTCCTTATGTGAAAGAATAATTAATGTGGTAAATTGCTTTAAAATCATATAATAAATTTTAATCATATAATTATGAAAAATATCTTGATCATTGCTATGCTAATATCTTCAGTGTTTATGCTAAGTTGCAACGGAGAAAAGAAACACAATAATGAAACGGCCAAGTCTGAAGTGGTTTGGGAAACCGATTTTATGGACGATTTTGACACTTTTAATCCTGAAAATTGGCAAGATCAGATGTTATGGGTCAACAATGAAAAGCAATGCTATGTGCCTGATGGTAAGTTTGGAACACGTGAAGTAAGTGAAGGTACGTTAAAAATAAAAGTTGTGAAAATTGAAGAACCACTACCTTGTGATAATATAGACAAACATGGTAATCAACATCCTGAGTCGCAATATGTAGCTGGTAGAATAACCTCAAAAAACCGTAAAGAGTTTGTAAAAGGTAAATGGACAGCTAAACTTAGATTGTGGAGCAGCGGCGAACCAAGTATGTTTCCCGCATGGTGGCTATTAGGAGCGCGCAATAATGAGCCTCCAGTTCAAGAAGAGGATGAGAATGTTTGTTGGCCATTAACGGGTTCTGGTGAAATAGATATTTTCGAACACCATGGGGATCATCAAAAGGATAAATATACTACTGGGGCCATAAAAAGTTTAGGCGAATGCGATAAAGGAGACTGGAGACCATTACGCACCGATGTTCCTGTTACGTTGAATGAATATCATGAGTATTCGGTAGAATGGGAAGGTAGCGACCTTGTTTACCGTCTCGATGGAAAAGAGGTATATCGTAATGTTGGGCAGGGTGATGAGTATCCAGAACCAATGTTTGCCATTTTAAACTTTGCAAAAATCACCGATTCTCCAATGGAAGGTGAATGGGTAATGGAAGTAGATTGGGTGAAACATGAAAAGAGGAAATAAGCTTTATAGATAATGTATGCTAAGTAAAAGCCGTTTAATAAAGCGGCTTTTTATTTTCATTTTTAAAACGATTCACGTAAAAATCAAATTGCTATACCTTGAAGAAAGAAAAAACTTAATCATATTAACATGAAATTCACTTCTATAATTTTACTTTTATCATAAAAAATATGACCGAAAGTATTTTATATTTTATATCTGTAGGTTCTTTACTTGGATTGTCTGCCGGGTTTTCTCCTGGTCCATTACTAGCACTTGTATTGACTCAAACCATAAAATATAACAGAACAGAAGGAATTAAAGTTGCTATTTCACCTCTTATTACCGATTTACCTATAATATTGGTTACTTTCTTCGTATTTAGCGAAATTGCTGAGTTTGATCTTGTGTTGGCTATTATATCATTTATTGGAGCAGCATTTGTAGCTTATCTTGGTATTGAGTCCATGCGGACGAAGGCCATACATGTTTCTCCTTTTATAGGTTTTAATTCGGAATCACTAAAGAAAGGAGTAATCACAAATTTTTTAAGTCCGCACCCGTATCTTTTTTGGGCAAGTGTGGGGATGCCATTGGTTTTTAAGGCACACGGAGTAAATATTATAACTGCCATCTTGTTTTTTACAGCATTTTATGTGTTTCTGATAGGTTCTAAGATATTGATAGCCATTATTGTATCTCGTACAAAAGTTTTTATCAATCAAAAGATTTATGTTAATGTTATGCGGGTGCTTGGCCTGGCTTTAATAATTTTCGCTATTCTATTTTTTCTGGATGGTTTGAATTATTTTATTAGCAAGTAATAAGTCTAGTATTATACTGAAATTTAGAAATCATAGTTTCATTATTTTTTTCGGGCTCTTAATACAATGATAAGTCCACCAGCAGTTGATAAAATAAAAATATACATCGCTACAATTGCTGTAATAAAAAATAGAGACTCTTCACCATCAAATTTTGCCGATCGAATATTGTGTAGCAATATGCCTATGATAGTAAGAACAAATGATAATATGGCAACGACTAAAACTATTTTAAGCCACTTTAGCTTTTTGATACGGTTATTTGTTTTAACCATTCTTGTGAGATACAGCCAGAATACTATTGAAAATAATGCCATAATGAGAGGATTGATGACAGTTAAAACTATCCCCAACACAATTAATAGGGCAAATATTATTTTCGGGTTCATGATACATTAAATTTACGATATTTTTAAAGAGTAGTCAAGTTTATTTTTGATTGTATAGAGTTCAATTGGCCTGTAAAGGAGTAGTTTAGGATCGCATTTGGATTGATTTAAATGAACTTCTGCAAATAATTATACGGCTTTTGCTGTTTCTTATAGTTAGAGAGCATTCATACAATTTTACATTAAAACAAAAAAAGCTACCCGTTTCCGGGCAGCTCTAAACAAGTTCTAATTGTATTTGCGATAAATGAAAGGGTTTTTAATATTGATACGGTTTTAGTTTCTAAAATCGAATTTGGCTATAAAGGTTTTTCCAGTTAAGCTGTAATCATGGAATGTTACTCTCTTTAAACGTGCTGCAACATAAGCAGTCAATTCAGGTTGTCCGTTAATTACTTCTATAGTTACTTTTCCGTTTTCGTCAATGTTCAATTGTGCTTTTACTGTTCCAGTTACGGTTGTTTCTTCTGGAAAGTCAACAGCTTTGTAAAGGGTTTTTTGGATTATTTCAGTCTGCATTAAATTCATTGATGCAGGAGGGTTCATGGCTTTAAGAGCTGCAGTGCTCACAAATAGAATAGCTACTATTGTTGCGATTCGGGTTAGGGGTTTTAAATTTTTCATTGTTCTAGGGTTTACTTGGGTTAATCTTTTTGGGTTATTTTTTCGTTTGTACTTATGACGCTCAAATTTAAAATTCGTTACACCATTATAATTACCAAACTTATGCCATTGTTTTTAACTGTCAGTAAATAAGTATTTTGAGTTAAGTGTTAAAATGGATTTAACTTCTCGTGTGTACGAAAATGAACATGCGAAAGTATTATTGTACAGTTCATGTTTAATTTTGATAAATGAGTTTTAAATAGAGAATTAACCGTCTTTTAAATAGTCCTGAAAAGCTAGTTTCTTCCTATAATTATGGCTTAAATACTAGTGCGTTGTATTATTTTTTTTATTTTAGTACTCTAATGAAATTTTATTTTTTGTCGAAGTAAATAGAATATGAATATAGTTTAATGATTAATTATACATTTGATGATTCTGGGATTTTTCATGTAAGTATGTCTGATAGAATAACTTTGAAGGACGTAAAAGAATATTTGATAGAATTTCAAAATATTGAGAACTTGCCTAAAGAGCTCCTATTATTGTATGATTTACAAAAAGCCGTGTTAGATTTTGAAATTGATGAAATAGTTTATTTAACGGAATTAGCTGACAAGGTAACAACAAAATATTCGAGTATTAAAACAGCTTTTTTAGTTGAAGGACCAAAAGTGACAGCATACTCGTTTATGTTCAGTAATGAAAAAAAGATAAAAAGTAAGGAGAGAAAAGTCTTTTCGACAAAAGCAGCAGCTGTTAGTTGGCTTAAAAAAAATCCAAATCAATAGTTTATTTCCTTTCAAACATTAGCCTGCAAGATAGAATTGATGTTATAGAGAAATTTACAAATTGAATGTGAGAACAAATATTCTGACAACATAGAATTTGATTGGCAACAATTTGAAAAAGGTTATGGATGAAAAAAGCTACCCGTTTCCAGGTAGCTCTCAACAAGTTCTAATTGTATTTGGTATTGCAAACTATTACAATTGAATTTCTAATCTTCAACCTTAATAATTTAAACAGGAACTTTCTTACTACAAACAATCGCCAAACATAAACTAATAAATAATATTGGAAATCCTGAGTAATCGGCAATAGTTCCTGTGATAGGTTAAATCGTAATATTGTTAAAACAAAGCTTTCCGCCTAAGGAAAATAGCGTTAGGAAAATCTGCGTATTGCAGCGTTAAAATTTGCGATGTTTGAACTCTAATTTCAGTCAGAAATTAGAGTGAGTTCGTAAATTTTAGCTGGAATAGCTGATTTTTAGCTATTTTTCTTCAGCGGCGGCTTTTTTTTGTTTACTTTTTTTGAGCTGAAGCAAAAAAAGTAAAAGCCGTCGGCTTGAGACAAAGCTTATTTCTTCCCAATAAATAAAAAGAATATTGTGCCTTATATTAACCTGAAAGAAATACTTTAGAAAAAGAAAGCTGCCCATCTCTGAGCAGCTCTAAACAAGTTCTAATTGTATTTGCAATATAGTGTTAAGGGTTTTTTTAGGTTTTTCAGTGTTAATTTCTATAATCAAATTTGACTATAAAGGTTTTACCGGTTAAGTTAACATCATCAAAAATTACATTTTCAAGCTTCTTAATTACATGAGCTCTAAGCTCAGGTTGTCCATTGATTCTTTCTACTATAGTCCTACCATTTTCATCAATGTTTAATTGGACTTTTACTATACCTGCTTCACCGGTATATTTTGGGAAATCAACAGCTTTGCGAAGGGTTTTCTGTACCATTTCAGTTTGCACAAGGCTCATAGTTGCAGGTGGGTTCAAGGCATTTAGAGCTGCGGTGCTTACTAACATTATTACTGCTAATGTTGTGATTCGGGTTAGGGTTTTAAATTTTTTCATCGGTTTAGGGTTTAAATGGGTTAAATTTTTTGGGTTTTGTTTTATTCGTTTGTTCTTATGACGCTCAACGATTTATTTCGTTACATTATTAATTACGCTATAAGCGTGCCATTTGTCCTAATTATCTGATATTATGATATATGTGTGAAATGTTAAGTATGAGTTAACTGCAAAAGTGTGTAAAAAATGGACACTGCTTTCAAAATAATATACAGCCAATTTTAAAATCGGTTAATCTTCTTGAATAAACAAATCACAGCGAGACTTGTGGATAACCTTTCTTCTTTTTACTTTTACTCAAATTCTAAAATCTACCCAATGAAAATTCTTAATAAATTAATCGTAGTTGTTTTTGCAATTTCACTGGCTAATTCATGCAAAAA
>PKTE01000182.1 GCA_002869335.1 Salinivirgaceae bacterium
AAAGGCGAGGCCATTGCCTTTTGCAGCACAGAAGAGAAAGAAAAGTTGGTAGCAATAGAGAGTTACCTTGATCAAAAAATCACACAGATTGACGTCAAGAAAAATGACGTAAAAGAAACAATACGAATGTCTGTAGAAAATGAAACCGATTGGCGATCGCTGATGGATGAAACCGACGAACAGGATAATAAAAAGAGAAAGAAAAAGAAGAAATCTAGAAAATAAGCACATATTGACTACGAACCGTATAGAAATTTACACAGACGGAAGCTGTCACACACAGCAAAGAACTGGTGCATGGGCTGCCCTCATTCTGCTTGGTGATAAAAAAGAAATACTTACAGATGTAGCTCATGATACAACCAATAACAGAATGGAGCTACTTTCGGTAATAAAAGCTATTGAATATACAAACACACACCATCCTGATGCAAGATTACGCATATACACTGACAGTCAGTATGTTTACACTCTACCCGACCGCCTGCCACACCTGAAACAAAAGGCATTCCTAACCAAAAAAAGAACTGAGATTCAAAATGCAGATTTGGTAAAAGCTTTTCTTCACCTCATCGAAAATCAAGATATCGAATGGATCAAGGTGAAAGCTCATCAAAAAGATGATTCGGAACAGACCAGACATAATCGATTTGTGGATAAACTATCCCGGAAGTTGGTGAGAGAAAATTTGTAGTAAATAGATTATTATAAACAAATTCCAAAGAACAAATTCCAGAAAACAGTAATCTAAAAACGGTAAATACCTTTCTAAAACACTCAAGCAAAAGGAACAAAAACAGCAAAGACAGGAGTTCTTAAAATGAATTTATTTACAATAAAATATTACCTATATTTATTTTTCATATAACAACTAAAATACGAAAAATGAACTATTTAATTTTAACCGCCGCAATTCTTGCTCTTATAGCATTTATTGCACATGTTACTATGGGTCAAAAGAATTATCTTAAACCAATAATGGAATCAGAGATTGATGCTGTACCCAAAAAATTTGTGCAAAGTCTATTTCACTATTTAACAGTTTTTTTGCTATTCTCTACCATCATTTTACTTGCCGGAAGTCATAGCTCGTGTCCGCTATACGCATATGTAATGCATATGGTTCGGTTTATTGCTGTTGTGTATGGATTGTTTGCTGTTACCTCACTTGTTATTGCATTAACATCCAAAATTAATGGCGGAATGCTGAAACTATTTCAATGGATATTGTATACTGCCATTTCGACTTTAGCTGTATTTGGTTCAATGTAATCCAATTTCAAAAATATTGGAAGATTTTACTCATGTTCCATATTTCAACGAATATTGGTTGAAATATGGAACATGAATCATTTAATACCATTAATATTTTGCTAGTTAGAATCGAAAATAAAGCCCTACATTTGCAATCTAAAGAATTACGATCATGGAAGGGCAAAAAAGATCAAATATCAAAGCAGGCATTGAGGTAGGAATTGTCCTCAAAGAAGATCAACGGTCAGGAAAAATAAACAAAGGAACTGTAAAACAAATTCTAACCAATAGTTCCCATCATCCGCATGGTATAAAGGTCAGATTAACATCTGGACAGGTTGGCAGAGTGAAGGAGATTTATAACTCCTCAACAACAATTGAATAGAATAGCTATAAATTGCAATCACATAAAAAAGCCTTCTGCATATCCAGAAGGCTTTCTATTTTTCTATCAATCAAATTGTTATTTCTGTACCTGAATTTTCTTGCTTACGTGTGAATTTCCATCGCTAATGTGCGCAATGTAAACACCTGTAGGCATGTCGGTAATGTCTATTTTCAATGTAGCATTTGGGGCATTGTTGTATTGTTTCTGGTAAACCAAACGGCCATCAATGCTTACAATTTTCACATCAATTGTTCCCTGTAAGGCATCTTTTACCTGCATTTTAAATACACCTTTGTTTGGATTCGGATAAATATTTACGTTATCCATTGAAAGTGCGTTATTCTCCACTCCTATGCCAATGTTCTGGATATTCAAATCATCAATGGTCCAACCCCAACTGTTTACAGCCTCATCGGTATATAAACGAAAACGAATTAATACAGTATCGCCAACATTAAAGGTATTGCGTAATTCAATTTGTTGCGTTACAAACATATCGCTTGTACCCGGATCAGCTGAATTATAGGCATTTACCCATGCAGTGCTTTCGCGGGCATCGTAACCATCAATTAATTCCTGCCAGTTAACACCATCTGTACTACCTTCTACAATTACATAATCCCAGAAATCACTGTCGCCATAATTTGAACCTGGTTCTCCCGGTTCCACCACAGCCACATCTTTGTAATCCATCAACACACTATATCCCTGAATGGCAATAGGCACATTGAGCATCATGGTGTAATTCTGCATATCAGCATATGGATGCACAGAATGAATAGCTCCATCAATAAATCCAGTTTGAGTACTAATTTCAAATCCGCTACCAATAAAATCTGAAGTAGCAGAATTGAAGTCGTTCTCATAAGCTAAGACGGCTTCGCCAAAAACAATTATCACAGTAGACTTTTTCGAAGAAAAATAATCTTCGCCATCAGCCCATGCAATCAACTGCATTTCAACCTCATTGGTTAAATCGGTAGTAAATTCATAGTTAATGGTTTCAGGTGAAGCGTTGGCAGGAATTGTAGCTGCATAGGTATCGTTTAACATAATCTGTACTGAATCATACGCATCGCGCAATTCAACTTCAGCGACAAGATTAGTTGATTTCATTTTTACAGCCTGACTAATGGAATTAATTCTTGGAACGCGCACTATATCAGGATATTCATATGTATCTAATTCAGGTATTGCAGCAGTCCAAATACCACGACCAAACGTTCCCAATACCACCATTCCATCTACAATTTTCATATCCCAAACTGATACGGCAGGAAAATCCCCAGCCACAAGATTCCAGGATGCACCCTCATCAATTGATTCGAAAATACCAATCTCAGTGGCCACCCAAATAATATCTGTATTGTATGGCATCACCAATACATCGTAAACAGCTACATCAGGAAATCCTGTGCTTGTACTTGATTCGCTATAACCTGAAATATCTGTCCAAGTTTGCCCTAAATCATCTGTGCGTAATACTTTTGCATTATTCTGAATTGAGAATGTAGCAAAGAAAGTAGAATCCAATGTGGGGTGACTTGAAATTCCAGTTACATAACCCAATGCATCAAAGTCGTTACATGGGGTAAATGTCAACCCACCATCTGTAGAGACATGAATATGTGATGTACCATCCATACGTCCGCCTACCATAACATTTTGTGGGTTAGCAATAGAAACATTCACATCCATTCCACTCCAAAAACCAAAGGCAGGTTCATCGATGTAAGTCATTTCCCAATTTGCTCCAAAATTATCTGTTCGCCCAACTCCAAGGCTTGTAACAGCATAAATCACATCATTATCTGATTTTGAACTGGCCAAACGTGTAATAAATGGGCCTTCGCCTTCCAGACCATCGGAAGCAGGTGCACCATTATTACCTCCATCTGTAGTTGCAAAAATGCCGTTGAACTGCGAAGAAGCCATCAATTTATCTGGGTCATCATAATGCCATATGGCTTCAAATCCATCACCTCCCATTAGCGGCTGATAATCAGAAGTTTCATCAGCCTCAGATCCAGGATTCATATAGCCCCATGTTCCATTATCCTGAGTTCCTCCAATAAACAAGTTTACTCCATGGGCTTTATCCACTCCGTAAAACTGTGTAGTATTATAACCATGGCCTACAGTAACCCATGTATTATTCGCAAAACCAGGATCTGTTGACAGGTTAGAAAGAAACAGTCCACCATCATTACCGTTGATAATGCGAAACTCGCCGTTTTGTCCGGGAATAGCAGTTATATTGTGATGATCTACGTGTACATTGCTGTTTTTACCGTCAATGGCATAATAGCTATCGGTTATATGCTCAGTTGTTCTGGTTACATTTCCTGTGCCGACCTCATGCAATGTGATGCGCCATAGATTTATACCTCCCACATACACCACGCTGTCGTTAAATGGATTTGATAAAATTGTATTATCATACCATCCTTGTGCCACTAACCAATCAGGGGCTGAACCTGACTGTTCCAATACCAATTGCCAGGATTCTCCGGCATCTTGAGAAATATAGAAATCTGAGTTATTTCCCGTAGCATCTCCTTCAACAGAAGCATATAAGATATCAGTATTATTTTGGGCAATGGCTAATTCCACGCGTCTAAAATCTCCGGTAAAGCCTGCATCATAAAGTGTCCATGTTTCACCTTTGTCAATAGATTTCATAACTCCCATACCCATTACACTAGCATATAAAACATTAAAATTATTGGGATCAGCCACAATATGCTGTACATTTCCACTATTTTGATATTCAATTACCTCTGAGTATTTAACTTCCCAGGTTGCACCACCATCAACGGTTTTAATGATACTAGAGGTAATATCTTCCCCATTTTGGTTTGTTGGATGATAATTGGCAGAAACTACGCAAGCAATTACAGTATTCTCATCGGCTGGGTCAACCACAAGTCGATTTACCGTTCGTAAATCAGGCACAGTAGTCGTATCAAACAGCGTCCACGTAAAACCTTTATCAGTAGTTTTCAAAATACCACCACCTGATAGGTTTGAGATACCTGACATTCCGCGTTCCCCAGTACCCACATAAATAACGTTGGTATTAGCTTCGCACATGTCCATGGTCGAGATAGAAAGGTTTGGGAAACCATTAGAGATATACTCCCAATTGTCGCCACCATCAATGGTTTTCCATACTCCGCCACTGGCACCACCGGCAAACCATGTGTTTTGTGTCGGATCATCCGGATCAACGATTATTGCACGTGTTCGTCCCGGAACATTAGCCGGTCCACGCTCCTGCCAGGTAATGGATTTTATAGCAGATCTGCGCTGAGTCTGTTGAGCAATCTCCAATGCTTTGAATTGGTAATTATTATCGTAAGAAGGAAACTGCTCCCCAGCTTTGGTACGAATCGCGTTGTGATATTTTACGTACTCGTCAGGATTATCAAAGCCAACTTTCGTTTGCTTAATTGGGGTTTGTTCAAAGTTCTGTCCTATCCAAAGAACCGAACCAACTGTAATTACAGCAGCAATAGCTACCGTTAGGGTTTTAAATAATCTTTTTATCATGATAATTTTTTAGTTCAAAGTTTGAATGTACCCACTTCAGAACACTCAGCTACTTTGAAGTTTACAATAATTTAGTTAGATGTGGGTTAATATTTTTCGTCCCTATTCTAAAAAACGAAAACGATAATCAAAGTTCGGGAATTAATATTGCAATAGCCTAATTTAATTACATCTTTAACATTTATTTATGTAATTGACGAATTAGAAAGGGTAAAAGTTACTTTGCACAACAAGTTTGTAGGTTTTACGATTGGGTTTCTTGACTTAGGCTATAAAGTAAATTCGCAGCTAATTTTGAGATTTTCGCTGTGCTCCTAATGTAAACCAATACAACCATTTATCAAATATCATTGAGAATTTATAATCTACTTGAAATAAATATTCTTAAGAATAACTGTAACTTAGATCAAAAATAATTCGAAATGCAATTGAAAATAATCGCCATTTTAATATTGCTCACAAGCATATGCTTCACAAGTAATATAAATGCACAAAACATTAAGTTTTATAAAGAATCTCCTGCCACAGGAATTCGCACTATTGACTTTGACCAGGATTCGATCTTATACTTAGCAATTAAAGCTGACTCTTCTTTACTTGAGTTTGATATGTTTATGTTCTCCACTACTTTATCTCGCAGAAATGGAAAAAGAAAATGGTTTATAGTAAATAACCTAATGCCAAAGACATTTTTAAGTAAATTAAAAGAGGATGGCTATTATCATTTTGTGGCCTTTAGAGATTTAGGAAATGGTCTCTCCTACTCAGAAATTGGCCTTACAACAGAAGATTTTAGATACGGAAAAATTCAAATGAATACCTCCCTTGCAGGTAAAGAAAGTTTAACCAATTTGAATAATGACCAGAATAGAATGAAAAACCAGCAAAGAATAATCACAACAAATCACGGTTTTGTACAATACGAAGCTGATGTCATTGACTTCTCTCTACCCATCACCGTTGAAAAATTTAGCCAGAGCACTAAAATAAGAACAAAGAAGATTATAAAAAGCTCATTGCTCATTGGGGCTTTAACTGCTGTAATAGTTTCTCCAGCGCTAATTGTTATTGCCATTTTATAGATAAAGCAACCTGCTTTATTTCAAGTTCAACTATATGACTTATATTAATAACTTTTTGCCGCAAAATAGAAAAAGATCGCAAATAACGAAATCCAATAATTAGTATTATGACAAAATTGAGAGCCTTTCGCACATTCATTCTGGTAACTATATTCTTACTGCCAGCAGTCTTACACTCACAAGTACAGCTTCGTGATACTACAGTTACATTGCAACATCACACTTTCGAACTGAATGACGATTATAGTATGAGCACATATTCTACTAATGACAATGATATTCAGCAAGTTCAATTCAATGGTAAAGTAATTGAAAATGAACTAATAAGATTAGTAATACTTCCAGAATATGGAGCACGTGTTCTTTCTTTTGTCTATAAGCCTACAAATCATGAATACTTGTATCAAAGCGAATGTGGTTCACCATATGGAATGAATGACGGCAATTTTTATTACGATTGGCTCATGGTCTATGGCGGTATTTTTCCCACATTCCCAGAACCGGAACATGGCAAAACCTGGTTACTGCCATGGAGTTATAACGTGGAGAAAAACACAAGTGATACTGTAATTATTAGCATGGAATACACTGACACAACTGCTTATGAAAATGCCCCGGGATCATTTAATAATGGCATAACTAATATTACTTGTCGGATAGAAGTAGGTGTATACGCAGGATCTTCTCTTTGGGATTTCAACGTGAATTTAAAAAACAATAACACATCTGATGTAAACTATGAATATTGGACATGCACCACACTCACACCTGGATCAGACATCGGAAATACCGGATCGCCTTTAAATTCAGAAATAGTTGTTCCGATTGAAAATTACGAAGCTGCATGGAGTCCAGGAAGTTGGATTGGTAATTACGGCAGTTTATATGATTTCACAAATATTAATTATTTAAGTAAATGGGATGATATGGGAATAGCTTACGCTCACAATTTAGTCGATAACTATTGGGGTGTAATTAATCATGATAATAACGAAGGAATTTTCAGAATATCGGAAAATATTGAAACACCGGGAATGAAATTCTGGACATGGGGTAAATACAATGTAGACAATAATTTATATGATTTCAGCAATGGTGGAAAAGATAACTATATTGAATTATGGGCAGGTGTTTCAAATGCATTTTTCAACGATGCAACACTCTCTGCTTTGGAGGAAATAAGTTGGAATGAAGCTTATTGTCCTACAGTTAATATGTCAGGCATTAGTAAAATTAACAATCAATTGGCTGTAAATTTTGGTTGGGAACAAAACACCGCTTCGGTTTACTATGAATTATTAGCATTCAGACCCAATATTGATTACCGTATAAACATGTATTTAACAGGTGACAATAACTACCCAGTTGCAGATCAAACAATAACAGCCAATGCCGCCGGGAATTCTGAAGATTTTAACATGGATTTTATTGCAAATGGAGATTACACCATCGGATTTGAAGTCTACAAACAAAACGATGCACTTATTCTATTTGCAGAAAAGGATATTACAGTATCTATGGTTAGCACTAATGAATTGTATACAGCCAACTCAATGCGAATAATATCCAAAGGCAACCGCAAAATTCACATAGCTTTAGAGACAGCAGAAAACTATAAACTGCATATCTACAATACAAATGGCCAATTAATTTCAAATAAAGGTTTTACAGGTACTACCTGCGAAGTAACCCTGCCATTAAATGGAATGTACATTGTAAATGTTGTAAGCAATAATTCAAGTTTTAGTGATAAGATAGTTGTGAAATAGAATATTCTTCGGCCACTTCGATTCACTCATACCAACGCACTATAAGCACAAGGGCCTGCAGAGATGCATCCTTGGGAATTAATCATTAAACATTAACAATTAATCATTAATTTGCTATTTCAAATCCCGTATCCAGCCACATATAAATATCCGCAGGTAAATTATTAATACGTTCTTTGCTGCGTTTATGTCCGAGGCGGACAATAACAAGATCTTTTTCGGGAACAATAAACACATATTGGCCTAAAATTCCTCTCATGTAATATACCTTCTGGCCTTTATGCGTAAGCATCCACCATTGGTATCCATAAAAATCTACTGGTTTGTTATCGTCTTTATTGATAAGATGACTAGCAGGAGTCAATGATTTCTTCAACCATTCAGAAGAAATAACCTGTTTGCCATTCCATTTTCCATCATTCAATACCAACTGACCAAATCTGGCAAAATCACGGGCATTACTATTGAAACAACAATAAGCCTTCTCTATTCCGCCTTCCCTATCCAGATTCCACAATGCATCATGTTTGGCCCCAATTTTTTTCCATAATTTTTCAGAAGCATATTCAGCCAATGATTTTCCTGTTGCATTACGTAAAATTATTGCCAATAATTCTGTATCGCCACTAAAGTAATGATACTTTTTACCTGATTCTCCTTTAACCTTAAGCTTAAGAATCATTTTTTCAAGCTTTCGACCATAATATGCCTTTGTAGTTTTACTCCATGGGTTGGCATACGCTTCGTGCCAATTAAGGCCTGAGCTCATAGTAAGTACATCTTTTATTTTGAGTTTACCATTGGTTTCGTTATCATATTCAGGTACATATTGCTTTACATAATCTTCTTCTGAACCAATTTTGCCTTCATCAATTGCAGCGCCAATTAGCAGACTCACAATACTTTTAGCCATAGAGAAAGAATTACTAATGGAGCTATCGGAATAGTTATCCCAGTAATTTTCATACAAAATCTTCTCATTTTGGATCACCACAAAAGCAACCGATTTCAAATCCATAAACTTATCAAAAGTCTCCTTAGGTAAAGTATAATCATTGTAATTGGCTGCCTTTTCCCACGGATCATGTTCTCCGGCTTCAATTACTCGGCTTTTAAAAATTTTATAATCGTCAATATTTACTTTCTGATATACCAATGCACGCCAGAAATAACCACATGAGGTAAAGATGAATAGAGAAATAAATAAAACGGATAGAATATGAAATCTTTTCATTTGTCAATATTTATTGAATTAACTAAATCGTAAGCGCAATTTACATTAAATTCTTTTTTTATAAAACTTAGTTTCAAGTTCCAGGTTCAAAGTTGCTCAAACTTACAATCTAAAATACTTCATCAAGGACATAGAGATATAAAATTCCCTTTTCTGAATCAGTTCGAACAGCACCTAATCTATTTATTTTAGCTATAATCAACAAGTATATTACCTAATGTTCATTTGCGAACAGTATGTTAATAAGCATTTAATATAAAAAAAGATTTTACTATGTTTGCCCTCGCCTAACTGTACATTTATGTTAAAAAAAGGAATAACCATTCTTTTACTTTGCTTAATTGGCTTTTTGATAGTTAATAAGGCAGTTTATACACACGTTCATGAAGAGAATGGGGTATTAGTGGTTCACTCACACCCTTTTAATAAAACATCAGATTCTGATCCTATTAAACATCACTGTCACACCAAAGCTGAGCTTTTTATCGCACATCAATTGAATATTCTTATTGCAATGGCATTCTTATTTATTGCCATTTTGCTATCTCCAATTGAATTTGTAAAAGCCCAAAAGTGTGAACAAGTAAAGGCACAACTTTCTATTTCATATAGTCCCCTGAGGGCTCCCCCAACTAACTAATTTCCATATTTAAATCATAATACTGCAGAATAAATATTAACTGCAGCGATTTGTGATATTGAGTTTCAGAAGAAAGATCAATCTCGATTCT
>PKTE01000245.1 GCA_002869335.1 Salinivirgaceae bacterium
CAGGAGAGTTAGCATATCTTACTAAACGTGTTGATCGTGATAGTAAGGGGAAATTACATATGGAAGATTTTTGCCAGTTGTCGGAAAGGCTTACAGAAGATAAGTATAAAGCATCTATGGAACAAGTCGGAAAGCTAACTCTGCAATATTCTTCTAATCCATTACTTGATGCCTTAACTTTTTTTGAAGTTACTGTATTTTCCTTTTTAACAGGTAATGCAGATATGCATTTAAAGAATTTTTCTTTACTAGATTACAGAAACGGAATGACCGGTTTGTCACCAGCTTATGATATGTTATCAACAAGATTGGTAATACCTGAGAAGGAAGATAACGAAGAAATGGCTTTAACTTTAAATGGAAGGAAAAGAAATTTTAAATTGAATGATTTTTATGTATTTGGAGAAAGATTAAAACTTACAGAGAAGCAAGTACAAAATTCTTTGAATAAATTTTCAAAACAATTAGATAAAGTATTAAATTTCGTTGATTTTTCTTTCCTGTCGGCTGATTTTAAAGAATCTTATAAGGAATTGATTCAAAAACGTGCCGAAAGGTTAAAATTCTAGTTTTTTTTTACAATTGTGTTACAACTTTCGACATTCTTAAAATAGATTAAATGTCAATAAATCAGTTGATAACGTAATTAAAATTACTTTCTGTATCGGGAAGTAACATTGCTCATTGGTAGTTTTTTACTAAATAGCGGAGCATGCCCCGCTATTTAAGAACTTTTAATTTAGACTACTCGTTATTTCGAAGTAATCGTAAATATCACATTTTTACCATTCCAAAGGTCTGCTTCGGGCAGAATGTCATCTCTGTGGGAAATGTTTTTGAATCCATAGTTTTCTATCATGTTCTTTATGTCAGCTGTACTGAAAAAGTGCGTATAAAAACGGTAAATGTCCATTTTCTCATCGTTGTCCATTACCAAATGTTGGTAAAGAATTACTTTTTCCTCCGCATAGAGAAATGATTCAGATAAAGCTATGTAGGGATTCTCATTCCAGAAACCACCCTGAGATGCTTCCCAATTTTTAGGAGCTATTTTTTGCTCAAGGTCATTGTCGCTGAGCACATCAAATATGAATGTGCCACCTGGCTTTAGTGCTCTGTACACTTTTTGTAGCAGCGTATTTCTGTCCTCCGGTACTAAAACACCAATGTCGGTAAAAATAATAAGTATTAAATCATAGGTGTTTTCCTCGAAATCTAAATCGATATAACTCTCATTGATATAGTTAATATCTAATCCTTCTTCCTGAGCCGATTTTTTAGCATGGGCGATGGAATTGGCTGAAATATCAACTCCGGTAACGTTGTGACCCTCCTTAGTGAGTATTTCTGCATAGAGACCTGGTCCACAACCTAAATCGAGAATATTGAGTTTCTCTTTACTTTTTAGAGTTTCTAGTATCCAGTTAGCTGTTCGCACAATACTGGTCATCTTACGACTGGCAAGGTCTACATCTTCATTAAGGTGCACTTGTAATAATTGTTTTGAAATATGTTCGTCTGTCCACATAAAGGCTGTGCCTTTTTCGTATAATGCGGGTTTTGCAGACATCGATATAATATCTGTTACTTTCATAATTGTAAAATTTAAGCGCTTATTGGCGCAGAATAAAAAATATAATAAATTGAATTTTGAGTGCACGAAAAAAGCAGTTGATTCGTATCAACTTTGGTGCACTAATTCCCGGATTCGGGATTCTTGTATAGAAACTATGCGAACATAACACTACAAAGATACAAAAGATATTGAATTTTTAATTAGAAATATTAAATAAAATGTATGTTTGGTGACAGAAAATCAGCGGTTTAACTTCGATTAAGTTCAGATTTTACAATAGGATACTAATAATGTAAACGCAGCCCTATATTTTATGCGAAACTACTCGATTGGAATAGGGCGGTTTTAATTATGTTCTTTTTATTAAGACAAAGAACATAAAGGAGATTAAGATTTAGTCAAGTTTATTTAATTTACGCAGCAGCATGGAGGAAGAAAAATAATCTAAGCCAATTATTTCAGTTTAATCCAATTTGTTTCTCTATCGAATTTAAACCCAAGCTTAGTTACTAAATTGATGGATGGGGTATTTTCAGGGACAATATTTACGAAAATAGGTTTTTGAGCTTCCTTGCGCATTTGAATGAGTGCCAGTGAGATGTCTAATCCGTAGCCTGTTTTTCGATATTCTGGCATCACATGAAGAAATCCTAAAGCTCCATCATCGTGGGTAAAACCCCAGGCTACAAGTGTATTTTCCACTAAAATTCCTGCTGAAATATCTTTTTCTAATCTTTCTTCAATGTACTTAGTTGAAATATATTTTTTATAATCAGAGTTTTCGTACATGTAATGTTTGTGTGTCCTGTCAATTTCAACAATTTCCATTTTAGGCTGATCGGTTGGGGTGGTAAGATCCAAGATGTACATGTTTGTTTTCATTATATAGTAAGGTTCTCCATATTCCAGAATATAAGGTATCATCCATTCCTCTACAGAGTAAAAACTTTTTGTCTTATGTTGATATTTCCCAAGTAATATTTTTAGTTCTTCTGCATTGGAACTTGAGATATGAGCCCATAACTGGTCGCTTCTACCAAATATAATAGCTGAGTTTCCTTCAATATGAAATGATTCAATTGGGTATTGTGAAAAGAAGCCAAGAATGGCCATGTTTTTAATGGGGCCTTTTAGTAAGAGATTATTTAATTGCTTATCCATCTTTTTAGAATCTTAAATCAAATAATAACTATTTAAATGTAAGATAGGTTGTATTTGGTTCGAATGAAAAAGTTTCCATTGAATTCAATTTATTTGATTTTGGTGTTTTAGATACCAGTATTTCTTTAGAAATAGTATCTTTTGGGTTTGGATGCTTTTCCTCAGGCGATTCTTTTCCCAATTGTAGAAAAAGTACTAACAGCAATACTGCTACTAACATTAGAGCACTTTCTGATACAACATCTAATCTTAGCATGTTGTACCAGATTGGAATTTTTTTGAGTATTTGCTTAAGTTGTTTCATATCTCTGGGTTTAAGGGTTTCGCTTGTAAAATTATATTGTATTGAGGTTATTGGTAATAATTTGTTATGAGTGGTAGATATTTGTAGCGAATTGATAATAAAACTCTGATAACATAGAAGTTTGGGGTGAATTATTATAATGAAAAAATGGGTATTGAAAGTTTTTTATCTACTTTCAATACCCATTTGAGTAGTTTGTAGTAAGATTGGGTTACTCTTCCGTCATTGTTTTAATTGTTTGCTTCAGTGCGCTGTTAAACTCTTTCGGACGAGCCATCATCAGAAAATGATCAGCTCCTTTGATGATGATGGATTCAAATGATTGCATATGTCTGCGATTTGCTTCCGGATCCGATGGCCACATATCTGCTCTGATATCTACAACAGGAGCCTTTATATTTTTAAATAGTTCCGGGCCTGTACCTTTTACACTTTCGTTAAATAGGTTTTCAATAGAGCTCATGGCAATAACAGGTGGTGCTGATGACATGTCTTCTACAATCAAGTTGCGGAGTGTAGAATCTGTTTCAGCTACAATCATTTGATTTACAAATTGCTTTGCATTGGTCGCAAAGTCTTGTTTCATTGGCGCTAGAAAACTGTCTCTTTGCTCAGCTGTTACTTTTCGCTCAATATTGTCATAGGTATCAACGCCTATAAGGCCTTTTACTCTTTGTGGCATAAGCAATGCCGCCTGGGCTATTACTTCACCTCCCATGGAGTGCCCAATAAGTATTACTTTTGGACTTTTAATAGCATCTACCACAGCTTTTACATCTTGCCCGAATGCTTCCATCGTATAATTTTGACGCGTTATGCCAGAATGGCCGTGTCCAGCCAGATCAATTAGTACAATACGGTTGTTTTGTGAAAAGACGCTAGCTTGATTGCGCCAGTAACGTGAATCGCAGCTCCAACCATGTACGAAAACAAGTGTTGGTTCACCCTTACCATAAACCTCATAAGATATTTGAGTCCCATCTTGAGATGTGACCATATGTGGCCAGGTAGTTTGTGAATGCAAATCTCCAATAGCGAATATTAAAACTACGAATAATAAATATTTTATATTTTTCATTATTAATTGTTTAAATGGTGTATACAAGTTACAGAATAATTTTGAATTTTGGTTCGCCTTTTTTCTTTTTGGGGAATTGTTTCTCGAACTCCTCAAGTTCCTCTTCGGTATATTGAATGCTCGCTGGCGGATAGAATTTTCCGGTTACATTCATTAATCCATTTTCCTTAAGTTCTAAGGCCTGAAAAGGATCAAAGTTTAAACCTTCGCTGGTTGTGATTTTGAAAGCTTCAGCATTTTTGAAACCGAAACGGCTATAGTAACCAGGGTTTCCGAATAAAATCATGGCTGAAAAGCCCATTTCTCTGGCTTTTTCAATGGAATAATTGATAAGCATGGAGCCTATTCCTTTGCCATGTAAATCTGTTGCCACTGAAACAGGTCCCACATGTAATACTTCGTGTACCTCTTTATTTGGTCCAATAACTTTTGATTTTGTAGTTATGATATGGCCTGCGATTTTCTCCTGAAATATGGCAACTACGTCTAATTCTTCAATAAAATCTTCGCTTTTACGAAAATTGTGAAGGATGAGATGGTCTTTGCATCCAGAATCGTATAGGTTCCAAAATACTTCTCTGGTTAAATAAACTGTTTCGTGAAATTCTGAAATATTGGTTTTTCTAATTTGTACGTTCATGATTAAAAATTTTATGAAGTGTGATAGCATATATACTAAGCACACACTTAATTAAAATCACAATGTGATAAAAAAGATAAATTAATTATTGCGGGAGGATTCTCCCCTTGAAGATGGTGATAGCTTTATAATTCATAGCTATCTATTTCACAATGTCCGTAAACAATAATGTGTTTAACATAAGTCGATTTAGATTCATAAAATTCTATTGCAATGATACTGCATTGACTAGTTTTAAGCAAATATATGTAGTGAGGTGTTGTTTTTTGGAGTGAATCGGAACCTAACAGGTTTCCAAAACCTGTTAGGTTTTATAAAATTTACTACTAAACAAATAGTTTTATAAAACCAATTGGGTTTTCTTTTTTATAATTTCAAAAGTATGCCGGAAATTAAGATTTTTGCAAAACTAGCAGCCAGACCTAACAGGTTTCTAAAACCTGTTAGGTCAATATAAAAACATTGTCATGAAACAAGTACCATTTGAAGAAGGACGGTTTTATCACGTTTTCAATAGAGGTAATAACAAGGAGAATATCTTTATCGAAGAAAAAAACTACAACTTCTTTCTTCAAAAGCTCAAATTACATCTCCTGCCAATTTGTAACATTTACGCTTATTGCCTGTTACCAAATCATTTTCATTTAGTTTTACAAATTAAAAACTACAACAATTTACCAACAAACTATAAAAATGGTAAAAGAAAACTACACCAACCTTTTTCCAATTTATTGAACAGCTATACCAAGTCCATAAATAAAGCATTTAATCGAACAGGCAGTCTGTTTCAGGAGCATTTGCATCGGAATGTAATTGATAACGAAACCTATTTTCGTGATTTAATTTTATACGTGCTTCTAAATCCAGTTAATCAGGGCTTTACAAACAATTTCAAAACCTATCCACACTCTTCGTTTTTGGCGACTTTCAACAGTGGGAAAACCGATATCATGCGAAAAGAGGTAATTGATTCTTTCGAGAATATTGAAAATATAATTTATTGCCTCGATCGACGAATTGTTATCAATCAGCAGCGGTTAAAAGAGATTGAAGAGAATGATATTTGGCTGTAGGGTTATTTAAACCTAACAGGTTTCCAAAACCTGTTAGGTTTTTGTGCTTTACTGCCACCTTCCCAGCGACTCCGCAAACCGCTTTGCCATTTCATCCTTCTGACCAGCCAGAGCTCCAATAATATCATCAAAAGAGATTATATTTTTAAGGTTTGCTGGAATTGTGATAAGCTTGTGCGGCTGAAGTTCCCCCTTTTAGGGGGTTAGGGGGTTGTGTAGTTAAATGAATTTCAAGAAACATCAATCCAGTTTTCCATATAAAAAATTAATAAAGCAAAAAGATTTCAATCTAAAACGTTTTCAAAAGCTCTTCCATCCATTTTGATGTTTCTACACCTTCAGTGGAGCCTAAGAGTGATAAGAAATCTTTCGTGTTATCTATTTCGTTTGAAATTAATTGGTTGCAGAAACTCAAAAATGGTTTGCGACCTATTTTGTTTTCAAGTTCATATAGAAGTACCGGGGCTTTACTGTACAATAGCAACTCGACGTTTTGCATAGCTTCTTTAGTAGAGTTGTCGCTGCGGGCAAATCCCCAAATGGGTTGCGTGTTGGCTATGGCTTCTTGCTTTGCCTGTATGAGTTTCGCAAAGGAGGCATCACCAAACAGATCTCTTACCACCATAAGTGCTGTCTATTCTGCAAAACCTTCGTTGAGCCAGTCTTCCCATGTGTTGGCATCTGCTTTATGCCAAAACATATGTGAGAATTCATGAGCAAAATATCGATAGTAACCTTCATTGCTTTTGAAATACTTTTCCGTTTTGAAGCCACCTAAAAACATACCTCCAATTCGCCCATAACCTCCGCCTCGTTCTCTTTTGGAGAGTATCACATTCAACGTGCGCTCCTCATCTCCAAAATAGTTGCCTAGTTTGGAAACAATCGCACTCAAATCAGATTGTAGTTTGCCAACCACTGAATCATGAAGCGTATGATAGTAAAGGTTCATGCTATTTTTTCTTGTTTCCCATGATTCTGTAATTACATCTTTTGACGCACACAGCACCATATCATTGGTTGGAAATGTGCATTCAATAATTTGAGTAGCATTTTGCGCATATTTTTTTCCCAAACCAAATGTGTTATAACTGCTATCAATGTGAATGTTTAATTTATATGTAAAGTGCTTAATGCTCTCGCTATAGGGAAACCAGGGATAATATAAACCCATTTCTACCCAATTTGAGTTAACTGTATTTGCAAAGTATGGCGGTAATTCAGAGAGTGTTCCGCTGTATGAAAATGCAAATTCACTGGTTTCATCATTCATTTTCAATTTATCAATGGAGCAGATTTTAAAAGCTGCGGGCATATAATTCATTTTAGGTAAAACAGAGTCTTTTGCATAAACATTTACATTGTTGAATGTGAGTTTATTTACCTGCATTCCGCTGTCCAATAAAAAGACCATTTCATTTCCTTTGATTTGCTTCATCGGAACGGTTAGTTTTCCGTCAACCTGAATAAATCGTGTGTGGGGATCAAGCTTTAATGTAATGTCGTAATGAGGGTATTCGATAGAAAGAGCATCAGTTGCCAAATTGTTTCCAGTTTTGTTTTTTATGTCACATTGAGTTGACAACAGAATTGATGCTAACAGGCAAATGCAGAATATGATTCTCATACTTTCATTTTTAATGATGTGATGTACATTCAAATTTACGCAATTTTACTTTGTTGAGTTTTTCCTATAAGTCAGAATTCATAATGCTATGTTTATGATTATCAAACCTTAACTGGCTAGTTATTGATTAGCTCACTTACAATCGTTACTGCATCTGCCACGCAAACTTCACAAACATCTCTTTTTAGGTTTTTTTGTTTGAATTCTGCCTGACCCTCTTCTGTTTTTAGGTCGCAATGAATTAATTGTTTGCATTGTGTCGTTTGATGTATTTCAATAAATCTTTTATCGAATTCCTGTACCAAATTGTATGAAGCTTCTATCACTTCTTTATTGTTTTCATGTATTTTTCCACAATATTGTCCAATTGCCATATATGCGCCAGTAACTGCACCACATGTGTTTTGCAATCGGCCCATTCCTGCCCCAAATCCTGCTGCTAGATTTATTGCTGTCTCTTTTGAAAAAGCAAGACTTTCTGCAAAGGTTGATAATACAGCTTGTGAACAATTGTAGCCTGAATTAAACATGATTGTGGCTATGTTTTCTATTTGGTTGTTTTTCATTATTTTAGGTTTAGTATAATGTATGTTAGTATAAATTTTCTATCCAAGTTTTGCTATTTTGTAAGCTTACTAATACTTGCATTAAAAAAATCCAACACCTCTTTCTTAATCTTTTCGGGATGTTCGTGTCCAGTATTTTCATATGTTTTAAGCGTAGCATTTACTTTTGATTTTTCGTAAAGCTTAATGCAATTATTCCATCTTTCAGGCTGCATTTGTTTGCCAAGTAATCTGAATATTTGTTCTCGTTCATTCTCATCATATCCATCTGCGTATGGAATGGCATCATTATCATCCAATTCACCCATAAAATAGAACTGTTGTGTACTTAGGAATAACTCTTTTTGAAAAGATTTTCCTACCATTTCGAACATATCATTTGTCCCAATGGGGTAATTTAATGCTTCTGATTCCAAAGCATCAATTGGGAGAATTAATAACCCATTAATACCACCAGCTGCAGCTGCATAAACCTTGTCGGGATGAAGTAGTGTGAACCTGTTGGCAAATGTACCTGAGGCTGAAAAGCCTGTCAACAAAAACTGCTTATGGGTTTTTATTCCTTTCTCGCAAAGCTTTTTATTAGCGTCCTCTTGCATATTGATGAGCTGGAGGTCAATTCTTTCTAGATTATTGTTTTTCTGAAGCATTACATCCCGATCCAGTGAATGCGTATATATTTTCCAATTGCTTTTTGTGCGGGGGAAAACAGGTATTAGAAGTGGGTAATTTAAATTTTGAGCTAAATAATTTCCTAAATAGAAGTCTTTTATTGCGGTTCTTTCAGCTTTTTCAATGTGTTTTTGAAAATCGTCATCGGCAAACCCCGAATTATTGGGCTCTACAATTACAAAGACACTATCTGATTTTGTTACATCATCTGGAATAAACAGATAATATGGAAAATTGAAATCCTTGGTATGATCCGCTTTAACAAATATTAATTCCCCAGTATTGGAGTTAGTGCATCCTATAGATATGATAATTGTGATGAATAGAATTGTTAATTTTCTCATTTCTGTTAAGTCTTTGAAGAGTTTAATGAAAGCAATTTATCAAAAAATTAAGTGCGATGTAATAAAAAAAGCCGACAAACTGCCGGCTTTGATAGCTGATAAAACCTATTATTTTATCAACTCAAAAGTAATTTTTTTGTTGAAGTACTTTCCATACATTGATTCTTCGGTGATGTAAAGCTTTTTAAGCGATCTGCGAAGCTTTCTACAATGCTTTTTAGTTCCTTCAATTGAAACTACCTGAATTTTTCCTTCGGAATTAACCTTGAAAAGCATGTCTATGGTAGTGGTTTTGGCATCTCCATCTTCAATTCTTGGAAACTCGACTACATTTTTAATGGCATTTTCGAGTTCGGTTTCAGAATTAACTTTAACAGGTTCTTTTGCTGAAAGTGTTGTTACGCTAATCGTTGACATAACAAAAACTAGCACTAATGCATTCATTAGTTTTTTCATGGTAATTGGGTTTTAGGTTAATAATCTTTAAATACGATGACAAAACTATCGGTTAAAATCATTCTCTTTCTTAAAATGAAGTGAATGGAATATTTTTGTCGTGAATGTTTATTAAAAATTAATTTTTATTGAGAATTGTCATGTCTTGAGTTGTTTATGTGGATGGTGTCTGGTTTTTTTATGCATTTCATTCCAAAAAATACTCGAAGTACATTTAGTCTGCTTATGATTTGATATACTAAAATTATTGAGATTAATGAAGTAGAAAATATGATCAAAAATTTAGCTAATATTCCTAATTTAAGTTAAATTACATAG
>PKTE01000083.1 GCA_002869335.1 Salinivirgaceae bacterium
CATGTCAAGGATAAACTTTCTGCTTCGGAAAGAAAAAAGATTCTCAGACTCATTAAGAAAAAGCACAAAACTAAAAAAGAGGTTTGGGGATTAATAAACATTGTTGAAAAACACGGTGTCATAGATTATGCTCGTAAAAAAATGGAAGAATATAAACAAAAGGCGTTAGACATTTTAGACAAATATCCAGACTCCGCGCACAAAAACTCACTCAAAGAGATTGTGGAATATACCGTACAACGTAAAAAGTAACATACATGAAGAATCTAATTTTAATTTTACTCTCATTATCGATAGTAATTAGCTGCCAACAGCACATTACTAAAAAACAAGAAAAAACTAACAGCTCAGAATATTTGCTTTTAAGCACCGCCTGGTTTCAATTATCAGCAGAGCAAAAGGCGCTTTTCTATCAAGCTTACAACATTGCAAAGTTACGAATAGACGAAATCGCATCCGACAAGGCATACAATAACCCGGCGGTTGTGTTAGATATTGACGAAACAGTATTAGACAATTCACCATACCAGGCCTGGTGTGTGGAAAACGACAGTACTTTTTCCAAGAAAACCTGGGATATTTGGGTAAAAAAAGCTGAAGCCGAACTTCTTTCAGGAGCACTTGATTTTACCAACTATGCCAAATCAAAAGGAGTTGAGGTTATTTATATTTCAAACAGAAGTGTTTCGCAATTGAATGCTACCATTCAAAATATGAAGAATAAAAACCTGCCGAATGCTGAAAAAGACTTTGTACTGCTTAAAGACTCTACTTCTGACAAAACTTTTCGTAGAGATCTGATAAATGAGAAATATGAAATAGCCTTACTCATTGGCGATAACCTTGGAGATTTCGATCATGTTTTTGATCACAGAAATGAAAAAGCTGCACATAAAGCAGTAGAGGATTATAAAACTGAATTTGGAAAGAAATTTATTGTTTTACCTAACCCTATGTACGGTAAATGGGAACGTCCATATCAAAAAATGGAAGGTGAATATATAGAAAACTTAAAGAAACAACTGAAGAGTTTTACTTACTAAAAATGAAATATGTGCAGTCTGCAATTAGGATATAAAATAACTACTGATTCCAACTTTTTAGATAAACAGAATGCAATCACACCAGAACTTTCAAGCAAGCTTGAAAGTTTTCATAAAATGGCACTGGAAGGGAAAAAATCAAGTGTTCAAAAAATTCTCGATGCCATTGACCAATATCCGGATAACCCGCAATTAAAAAACTACCTGTCGGTATTATATGGCCAGTTGAATGAAAATGAAAAAATGTATGAAACCAATCGATGGATAATTTCAGAACATCCCGATTATTTGTTTGGAAAGCTTAACCTGGCCAATGAGTATTATCTAAAACAAGAATACGAAAAGATGCCTGAAATTTTGGGTGATGCGATGGAATTAAAGTTATTATACCCACAGCGAGACACTTTCCACATAAACGAGGTATTTTCCTTTTTAAAATGTGCGGTACAATATTTCACCGCAGTAGGTAATATTCACCAAGCTGAAATTCGCTATGATATAATGAACGAATTGGTTCCTGAAGCATCAGACACCAAATTTGCAATGCAGCTAATAACTATTGCACATGTAAAAGCTATTCAAAGAAATATAGAAGAAGAAGAAAAAAGCGTGTCTGTTAAAACTAAATCACAGGAAGTAAAAAATAAGAGAAGCGCACCAAAGTTTTTTCACGATGAAATTGAATGGCTTTACACGAATGGCCTTTATATTGGAGAAGAGAAATTGAATGTGCTTTTAAAGCTTCCGAAAAACACGCTGACAAAAGACCTTGAATTAGTACTTCAAGACAGTATTGATCGGTACGGATTTTTCAACAATCTGGCTGAAGAAAACGACTGGGGTGAAGAAAAGATGAACTTTGTTGTTCATGCGATTTTCCTCCTCGGAGAAATAGAAGCAACGGACAGTTTAGATGCTGTTTTAAATGTATTAAGCCAATCCGATGAGTATATTGATCTATACTTAGGTGATTTTATCACAACTATGCTATGGGAACCATTATACAAAATATCAAACAATGATCTTGATGTATACAAACAATTCATGTTTAAACCCGGCATAAATACCTATGCTAAAACCACCATCGCCGAATTAATAGAGCAAATAGTATTACATCATCCTGAAAGAAGGGAAGAAGCCGTAAAGTGGTTTAAAGATGTAATAGAATTCTTTATAAATAGTAAGTTTGAAGACAATGTCATTGATAGTGATTTAATCGGATTATTGATCTGCACTATTATTGATCTTGATGCAAAAGAGCTTTTGCCCGATATTGAATTACTTTTCGAAAAAGGGATCGTTGCTATTGGAGCTTGTGGCGACTGGCAGGAAGTACAAGAGGCATTCGGTGAACCGGACAAACTTGACAGGCTTGAAGACATACTGAATATTTCTGAAAGATATGAACAAATAACGTCAACCTGGGCAGGCTATAATGAAGATGACTATGGTTTACCGCTTGATTTTGATGACTACGACGAGCCAACAATAATGCCCGTTAGAGCCGAACCCAAAATAGGACGAAACGATCCTTGCCCTTGTGGCAGCGGTAAAAAATACAAGAAATGCTGTTTAAATGAATAATTACCGGACAATTCGATCGCTAATTTATTATCCAGCTTGACCCAATGTACACTAAATGTGAAATGCCAATTCAAAAGATGGATGGAGATTATGTTGAGAATTAAAAAAAACAGCAGAGAGGTTTTTAATTAATTTTGTATTAAATTACTTAGGTGAAAAAGAAGATTTATGCCATAGGATTGTTGCTATCATTCATGATCGTTTTGGGTCACGAGATGATTCCACATCACCATGGTTATAATTTTGATATACAGGATGTGGCGACACCACAACCCAAACATCATTCCCATCATCATTCCGATGGCCACCACCACCACCACAAAACCACGGAGCAAGACAAAGCTGATAACTCCCGAAAAAATCATGATCATCCATTCCCGCTTCACCATCACCTGTCAACAGATTACGGATTTGACTGTATCAGAATTGACCTTAGGAAAAATGTTGAATTACAATCAATTTTATTAATGGTGTTGACCACCCGACTAACGGATACTGAAATCCTACCGCCAGAAATAGAATTCCTCAAATATTTTGCGAATAAACCTTTCCGAATAAAATCCATATTTGAACCCGGAGCCATTGGCTTACGGGCACCACCTTCTATTGCTTAATTTTTAGATTATTATTCTATATTTTTTAATCTGTTCACAATTGCGTGAACAGTAAAATCAATTAATTATGAAGCGATTCATGTATGTATTGGTGTTTGCTATTTATTTAGCTTTTATGGCAGTGTCATGCAGCTCCGGCTCACAAAAAACAGATGACCACGGACACGATCACGGCACAGAAAAACAAGATCACGACCACGATCATGGACACGATCACTCGGAACAGGAGGAGTTTGTTGTTAATGATTCCACGAAAACAAAAACAGACAAACACCACGATCATGACCACGATGACGACCATGGTCATGAGCATTAAACCGTTACAAAAAAGACGCGACTGAAGCTTCCTGCACTAAAAGCAGGTTGCTTCACTGCGTTTTTCAACCATTAAATCAAAAATCAAATGCAAATATTAAAATACATCCCAATAATTATCTTAATCGGATTATTACAATCATGCAATAATCCTCAAAAGTCTCATGGCCACTCCCACGATGTTATTGGTGGGGCCGCAGCACATGATGACCATGATGATCATGGAAGCGAAGCAACTGCCATCAGTTATACCCTTTTTGCTGATGGTTACGAATTGTTTGTTGAATTTGAATCTTTGGTTAAAGGCCAAACCAGCTCATTTGCCGCCCACTTCACTCGGCTAGACACGTATAAACCTGTTTTGGAAGGCCAGATAACTGTTAGTTTAATTAAAGGCAATAAAGGAATAAGGCACACGGTAGAAAAGCCTGCTTCACCGGGAATTTTTCGTCCTGCCTTACAGCCCAAAGAATCAGGAACATATAAACTATTATTTGAATTAAAAAGTCAGCATGGTGATGTAACATTTGCAATTGATCCAATAGAAGTTTTTTCAACTGCAGAGGACGCTGCTATTGCTGCAAAAGATGATGAACATATTGATGGTGTTTCATTTTTAAAAGAACAGGCCTGGAAAACTGAATTTGCAACCCGTGAGATCAAACCGGAGCCGTTTTATTCAATCATTCACACATCTGCACGTGTAAAAAACCAACCACAATCAACCACCTTAATGCATGCAAAGACCGAGGGTTCTGTAAATATGTTGATTGTGCTCGGACAGTCAGTAAAAAAGGGCGATTTAGTGGCAGTTATTTCCAGTTCTGGTGTTGAAAACAACTTATCGTTTAAACTCAATAAAAGCAGCATTGCATTTGAAAAAAGCCGATCAGATTACAATCGTGCGAAACAGTTGATTGCTGAAAACTTGGTTTCTAAAAAAGAGTATTTAAATATAGAGTCACGCTATAAGCAAGATTCTCTTCTATATTTTCAATTGGCCAATGCGGTTTCCCAAAACGGATTAAAGCTTATTGCGCCGGCGAACGGTATAGTTACCAAAATAACCAGCGAAAATGGTCAGTTTGTTAAAAATGGAGATCCCATTTTAACTATAAATAGCAAAAACAATTTACTTATTGAAGCTTATGTAAACCAATCTGATTTTGAAAAAGTTGAGGGAATATTTGACGCCAATTTTTCAAAAACCGAATCCGGAGAAACCATCACGCTAAGTGAATTAAAAGGTAAAATTGTTGCCAAAAATGGTTTTGTAAGCGAAAGCAACACACGTATTCCTGTTTCATTCTATGTGCAAAACAATGGAATGCTAATGCCGGGTATGTACCTTGAAGCTTTTCTAAAAACTGGTCAAAAAAATAACGCTATCGTGATTCCTCTTTCATCTGTAATTGAAGAGCAAGGTCAGCATTTCGTGTACGTTCAAGCCGGTGGCGAAAGTTTTGAGAAGCGCCGTGTACAAATTGCAAACAATGACGGTATACGTACTGAAATCAGTTCGGGGTTATCCGTTGGTGACCGTATTGTAACCGAGGGTGCTTATCAAATAAAATTGGCTGCCATGGCCGGTGATTTACCACTTCATGGTCATACGCATTAATATTAAAAGTTATGTTAAATAGAATAATAGATTACAGTTTAAAAAACAGACTTCTGGTGTTGTTTGCGGCTTTCATTCTTTTGCTTGGGGGAAGTTACGTGGCTACACAAATGGATGTGGATGTATTTCCTGATCTCACAGCTCCATCTGTTGTGGTGTTAACCGAGGCCCATGGAATGGCTACAGAGGAAGTGGAGAGGCTGGTTACTTTTCCTATAGAAACAGCTGTAAACGGCGCTACTAAAGTGCGACGGGTTCGTTCTTCATCGGCTACCGGAATTTCGATTGTTTGGGTCGATTTTGAGTGGGATACCGATATCTTTAAGGCTCGCCAGATTGTAAGCGAAAAACTGGCTACTGTAGAAGAACGGCTACCTGAAAATGCCGGCAATCCAACACTGGCTCCACAATCTTCAATCATTGGAGAGATAATGGTGATTACCGTATCATCTGATTCAGTTTCGCCCATGGAGTTGAGGACACTTTCTGACTGGCAAATTAGAAACCGGTTGCTTTCCATTGGTGGTGTTTCGCAAGTGGTGGTAATGGGAGGCGATTATAAACAATACATCGTGGAAGCCGATCCTGAGAAAATGGACTACTACGACGTAAATTTTATGGAACTTTTTAAGGCTTGTGGTCACCTGAATCAAAATGCCACAGGAAGTTTTTTAAACGATTTTGGAAACGAGTTTGTAATTCGAGGTGTCATTCGCACAAATAATTTGGACGATATTGGTAACTCCGTCATTAAAATCAGTAATGGAAATCCTGTTTCTATAAATGATGTAGCCAATGTCAAAATAGGATCGTCACCTAAAATTGGAGCTGGCTACCTAAACGGGAAGCCTGCAATTGTAATGACAGTGCTTAAACAGCCCAATACAAACACGCTGGAATTAACCGAAAAAATTGATGAAGCAATCTCCAGTTTGAGAACATCACTACCAAATCACATTCAAATAAGAACCGATGTTTTCAGACAGGCAGATTTTATTGAAAGGGCTATAAATAACGTAACAAACGCATTGCTTGAAGGAGGTTTATTTGTGGCCATTATTCTGTTCTTGTTCCTTTTAAGTTACCGAACAACAGTAATTTCGCTCATCGCCATTCCAATTTCGTTGTTGGTTTCTGTCATTACGTTAAAATTACTTGGCCTCACTATCAACACCATGTCACTGGGAGGTATGGCCATTGCAATTGGCTCCCTTGTGGACGATGCCATTATTGACGTAGACAATGTGCTTAAACGGCTTAAACAAAACGCCCAACTACCACATGACGATCAGAAGCCAAAGCTGAAAGTCATTTTTGAAGCATCGAAAGAAATCAGAGCATCTATTCTAAACGCCACGTTGATAATAATTGTCGCCTTTATTCCACTATTTTTCCTTTCAGGAATGGAAGGCCGTATGTTGCAACCATTAGGCATTTCATTTATTGTTTCTTTGTTTGCTTCGCTTATAGTGGCCATTACCCTTACACCCGTAATGTGTAGTTTTTTACTTACCAGCGATAAGCAATTGGCAAAGCACGAAACCGGAAGTCGCTGGGTACGATGGCTCAATAATCAGTATAATAAAGCGCTTACACGTTTGCTTAATTACAAAAAGCTGATGATCGGTTCTGCTACTGTGCTTTTTATAGCCTCAATGTTTGTATTATTTAATTTGGGGCGCACCTTTTTACCGGAATTTAACGAAGGTATGCTTACCCTCAGTACTGTAAGTTTGCCGGGTATCTCGCTTGAGGAGAGTAATAAAATGAATCTGTTGCTTGAAAAAGAGATGCTCGAAATGGATGAGATCAACACCATCGTAAGGCGTACCGGTCGCGCCGAATTGGATGAACATGCACAAGGAGTATTTTCGTCTGAAGTCGATGTGCCATTTAATTTGAATGGTCGTACTAAGGAGGATTTTCTTGAGGAGTTAAGAAACAGGCTTGGTGCAGTCAGAGGAATTAACATCACCGTAGGGCAACCCCTTTCGCACCGCATCGATCATATGCTTTCGGGTACAAGAGCCAATATTGCTATTAAGGTTTTTGGAACAGATCTGCAAAAAATGTTTGCCCTGGGAAACCAGATTAAATCGAACATCTCTGGCATTGAAGGGCTTGTGGACGTGAACGTAGAGCAACAAGTGGAAATTCCACAGTTGCAGATTAAACCTCGACGTGAAATACTCAAGCAATACGGTATTCCTGTAAATGAATTTGCTGAATTTATTGATGTGGCATTTGCAGGCGAAAAAGTCTCAGAAGTTTATGAAGGCAATATGAGTTTCGATTTAATCTTACGTTATAACGATCGCTATCGCCAATCAATTGAGTCGGTAAAGAACACTCTAATTGATACTTATGATGGTCAAAAAGTTCCTTTGAAAGAAGTAGCTGATATAGTTTCTGCTGCCGGCCCCAATACAATCGGACGTGAAAATGTACAACGAAAAGTTGTTGTGTCGGCCAACGTAGCGGGTCGCGATTTAAGAAGCGTGGTTACTAGTGTGCAAAGCAAAATTAAGGAAAACATCAACCTGCCGGAAAAATATTATATCGAATACGGTGGGCAATTTGAAAGTGAAGAAAAAGCATCGAGCTTACTTTTTTATACTTCCCTTTTGGCAATAATGATAATCTTTCTTCTGCTTTACATGGAGTTTAGAAACCTTACTATTTCAGCCATTATTCTTATTAATTTGCCGTTAGCACTGATTGGCGGAGTTGTAAGTATCTGGGCTTCATCAGGAATGTTAAGTATTCCAGCCATAATTGGTTTCATCACATTGTTTGGCATTGCCACACGAAACGGAATTTTGTTAGTTTCCAGATACAATGCATTGCAAGACGAAGGAGAGCCGTTGCTGCAAGCCGTATTGCACGGGTCGCGTGACAGATTGAATCCAATTTTAATGACAGCACTTACAGCCGCGTTGGCACTTATTCCGTTGGCTTTTGCAGGCGACCAGCCCGGGAATGAAATACAAAGCCCGATGGCTGTAGTTATTCTTGGAGGATTGTTCAGTTCTACTTTGCTGAATGTGTTTGTGGTGCCGGCTGTTTATTATTTGATAAAAAATAAGGAGATTGTGAAATGATATTAAAAAATGAATAAATAAAAAAGGTTCCGAACATTCGGAACCTTTTTTTGTTGACCCACAAGGACTCGAACCTTGAACGGCTGGACCAAAACCAGCTGTGTTGCCAATTACACCATGGGTCAGTCGTGTAATGTGGTTGCAAAAGTATATGAATTTTTTTATCGTGCAAAATCTTTTTTAAAAAAACGCAAAAAAAACTACTTTTGCACTAGAATTTAACCCAAATCCATGCTAAATATTAAACCTTCAAATATAGCAGAGAGAATATTTCCAACAACGACCTGGAGTTATCCGGAGCGTAAGGAAGAAATCTTCCTTACTTTTGACGATGGCCCCGTTCCTGAGAACACACCATGGTTGCTTGATATGCTCAACGACTATGGTGCCAAAGCCACATTCTTTTTAATTGGTAAAAACGTTGAAAAGTATCCATATTTATACGAGCGAATCCTTAAAGAGGGCCACTCAGTTGGCAATCACACTTATAGCCACGTGAGCGGTTGGAAGCTGGGCCTTGAAAAATACCTTGAAGATATTGCGCTCGCACAAAAATTTGTAGATAGCAACCTATTCAGGCCACCATACGGAAAAATAACACCTTTGCAACTCAAACACCTTAAAAAAGAGTTTAATGTGGTGTTTTGGGATGTTTTATCGTATGATTTTAGCCAGAAAATATCTCAAGAAAAATGTTTGGTAAACGTACTTTCTAAATATAAAGATGGTTCAATAATCGTATTTCACGATTCTGTTAAAGCATCGAAAAATCTTCGATATACCCTGCCACGGGTGTTAGACCACTTTAAAAATTTAGATTATAAGTTTGCTACAATAAAATGATTTATTTAGATTTGCATCGCTCAAAGAAACGGGGGATTAGCTCAGCTCCGAAAAATCGCCAATTTTCAATTGGCTGATTTTACGAGAGTCCTCGAAACAAAGCAAAATTGAAAATTTTGATTGTTTCGGGATTGGCTAAAACTCAATTTGGAAGACGTTCTTAATATTTATTGGGGGATTAGCTCAGTTGGTTCCGATTTTTAAAAAGCTGCGCTTTTTTATAAAAATCGTGAATCCTCGAAAAAAGATGAAATCGAAGATTTCTGTTTTTTCGGGACTAGAGCACCAAAGAAACGGGGGATTAGCTCAGTTGGCTAGAGTGCTTGACTGGCAGTCAAGAGGTCACCGGTTCGACTCCGGTATTCTCCACACTTGTTTGAAACCTTGTAGATTAATTTCTGCAAGGTTTTTTTTATTGGATTAATTCCACTCCCGACAACGTCAGGATGAAAGAAAGAAGACGAAATCTTTAAGGATAAGTCACGCACGGAAAACATTTCCGCGCGATCAAAGTAATTTGAAAACGTCATGGCGAGGAGCCTGACCGCCGTAGCGAAGCGCAGGAGGTGGCGACGCGGCCATCTCAATCCAACTTTTACACCGAAATTCGGAGATCCAAATTACATACTC
>PKTE01000279.1 GCA_002869335.1 Salinivirgaceae bacterium
CATTGTCATTACTGTTACAGTAGTTCCGGGCACTCTGTCTTTAATACGTAGCGCCTGTTCCAGCGCGTTCAAATCTTCAGGATTGAAAATGGCAGGTAATGCCCCACGGTTAACAGTACCGTCAGCTTTCATGGCATCTTTCCCAACGTTACGTGTGTCAGGAACCTGCTTAGCAAGTACAATAATTTTTAATCCACTCATGGTTAAATATTTCTGTTTGATTTTGGAGACAAAGATAATTAAATCATTGATTTATCAATTTTCACACACGGGAAATTTCGCAATATCCTTTAATACAGCTTGTTGGGTTTGTGTTTAGAGGGTTGTATTATTGGCTTATTTTTAATAACCCTCCAGTATTGATATCAAATTCAATGGTTTTGTTTTCGTAGAGTAATTCTTGGGGTAAATAGGCATAGCTTCCCCATTGTGCTACAGGAATAATTTTAGATAATAGCGTTTCTCCGTTTAACTGAATTTTTGCATTTGCTTGAGCCGGAATTCTGTAAATAATTCCCAGAGGTTCAATTTTTTCCATTTCCTCCCTTTTTTGTACATCGGGTAATATAGCAGGGGTTAGTTTAATGGAAATAGGTGTTCCATAAAGCAAATTTGGGTTGTCATCACCTCTTGATGGTTTTATGCCTTCATTTTCAGTAAAATAGCAAAGTATTTGGGAGGCGTTTTCGAAGTTTTGTTTTTCTGGTTCGTAAACATAATTGTAAACGAGGGTATCATAAATGGTGTGACCAATAAATAGTTCTAAATAGTTTTTTTCCAGTGCATTTAATTCTTTTACTCTTTCACCTATTTTTTCCGGAACTTTTTCAGTTTCAAGAATACCGGCTAGCAGTCTAAAGCGATTTTCGCGCAAAGTTGAAATAAACTTGGCTGCAGACCATGCCAACTCCTGAAAGCTTTTTATTACTGTAGATTCTTTTCTGACAGGAACTCTCACTAGAGATGAGTCTATCTTTTTGTATTCATAGGATACTTCTTCGGTTATATCAACAATGGGGTGCACAGATATATCTGTAAACGCAAAATGCGGTTTGTCAGGTACTTTATTGTTCATTTCCGGTATAGTAATATCTGTGTTTATATTGCTGTTTATTCCGGCTAAAGTGCTTAATTGCGTCAGTTGTATGGGTACATTTTTTGATCCATCAATATGAATGAAATACTGCTCGCCTCCATCTGTGTAAGTCAACATATTTAAATCAACCTCTGCTAAACTATATGTAGTTTTATCAAGTCGAATTACCGGGTTGCTTAACCCCAGATAATCGTCTGCATAGTCAGAGAAGGGACCTTTGAACTCTTGCTTGCGGATCACCTTGATTTGAACATGATATGCATTCTTAGGCAAATAATAATTCAATTGTGCCGCTGAACTTTCTTTAAGTTTTATATACGGTTTTGAAATTATTTCTTCTGATTTGCAAGAAATTAGAAGTGTTGAAATTATTAAGATTCCCCAAACAACCTTGTTCATACTACATTAATATTAATATTTACCTTTTACAAAGATAATCGTCTCATTTATAATTGCGAATAATATCGTAAGCTTCTCCCAAATGATTAATAATATCTGAGTCTATGAGGCTTTCAATACTTTGACTATTTAGTGCTATATCGGCGGCTAGTCCATGCACGTAAACTCCAATACGAGCTGCATCATATGGTTCATATCCACTACTGAGTAAACCTAATATTATGCCTGTTAAAACATCTCCACTGCCTCCTTTGGCCATAGCCGGATTCCCGGTCGTATTAAAAAATATTTCTCCTTTTGTATTAATTACAGCTGTGAATGCTCCTTTTAATACAATGTTGAGCTCGTGCTCTTTAGCCATTTGTTGCCCGGTAATAACTCTTTCAAAATGAGTTTTATGTTTTTGAGTTAGCCGATCAAATTCTTTAGGATGAGGCGTAAATATGCTATTTTTAGGTATTAGCTCAAACCAATCTTTATTTTGACTTATAATATTCAAAGCATCTGCATCTAAAACCATGGGGCCAGCAGCATTTTTAATTAATAAATGCAAAGCATCCTGCATCGACTTTTTTTGTCCAATTCCTGGTCCTACGCCAATTACAGTGAAATTTTCTAAGGCATCTTTTTGACAATACATTTGTTCTGTTTCGTCAACAACCAACATGGCTTCAGGTACGCAAGATTGCATAATACTGTAAGATGATTGTGGAATATGAATAGACAATAATCCTGAGCCGCTCCTAAGACAGCCTCGTGCTGCTAAAGTAGCAGCGCCGGTTTTTCAATAACTGCCGGCAACCAGAAGTGCATGTCCGAAGTTGCCTTTATGAGCAAATTTCTTCCTTGAGCGCAATGATGGGAGGTTTTCAGGTGTTGTCATGTATAGACTGGTGTCAGCCTCTTCAATGGCTTTCGGGTGCAATTGAATAGATCTTGTTTGCCATTCACCAACATATTTTTCATTTTCAGGTAATATAAAAGCCAGCTTTGGGAATTCAAAACTTACAGTGTAATCTGCTTTAATAATAGCTCCATCATTTGTGCAATTGTCTTCACTAAAAAGACCAGATGGGATATCAATGCTGAATACTTTATTAGGAAGTGTATTTATGTGTTCTATAATTTTACCCGGGAATCCCGAAACGGTTCTGGTAAGTCCACTTCCAAATATTCCTTCAATAATTAAATTAGTTTTTTCAATTGATGGGAAAGAGTCCTTTTCTTTCCAATATGTAATGGGTACAATTCCGTCTTCTTTTAATCTTTGTAGGTTTATTTCACAATCTTTTGATAACGATGAGCCAAATGAGACCATAATCAATTCACAAGTGTAGTTTTCTTTTGAAAGCATACGAGCCAGTGCAACTGCATCTCCTCCATTGTTCCCTGGCCCGGCAAGCAAAGTAATAGCTGTATTGTTATCGAAGTTTTCCAGTACAAAACTACATAGTTGTTTGGCAGCTCTTTCCATTAGGTCAATGGATGGAATTGGCTCATTTTGTATTGTATATTGATCAATTTCTCTTATTTGTTGACTTGTTAATAATTTCATAATAGAATTTTATCGTTTTAGTCCCCTAAAATTATTTGCTCTATTCAAAATTACTCAAAAATTCGCAAATTCAGTAATGATAATCTATTTGCAAGAAGTTGTTAAATAGTATTTTATATTGAATATATTTTATATAACATGATTAAGCAGGTTTCCACCTTATGAACGAAAATTTATTATATATTTGCCACTCATGAAATTGAATTACTAACCAAAGAAATACAATTATGTTTAAAGGACATCCAAAAGGACTGATAGCTGCCGCTCTGGCGAATATGGGAGAACGTTTCGGGTTTTATACCATGATGGCTATTTTGGTTCTTTTTTTACAAGCTAAGTTTGGCTTAAGCGGTGAGAATGCTGGTTACATTTATGCTACATTTTATGCGTTGATTTATGTATTGTCGCTTGTAGGAGGTATTATTGCTGACAAAACAAAGAATTTTAAAGGAACAATTATGACTGGTTTGGTCCTTATGGCCGGCGGTTATGTAATTTTAGCAATTCCATCACCTACTCCAGTAGAAAATGTTACTACTGCATTAATAATTGCTTTGACAGGTTTGTTTGTAATTGCATTTGGTAATGGATTATTCAAAGGTAACCTTCAGGCGCTTGTTGGTCAGATGTACGACGATGAGAAGTATGATGATAAGCGAGGTGCTGGGTTCCAGATTTTCTATATGTTTATTAATGTAGGTGCAATTTTTGCTCCTTTTATTGCCCCTGCTATCAGAAGCTGGTGGCTAGAAAAATCTGGTTATTTGTATAATGCTAACTTGCCTGAATTATGTCATGCTCAGATTGATGGTACAATCTCTGCAGATGCAACAGCAACTTTTCAGACAATGGCAAACGATGCTACAATGGGTGGTGCTCCTGTAACTAATCTTACAGAATTTGCTAACAATTACTTGAATATATTTACAGAAGGTTTCCACTATGCATTTGGTATTGCGATTATTGCAATGGGTATATCATTTGTTATCTACATGATGAACAAAAGAAGATTCCCAGATCCAGGTTCAAAAGTTGAGGCTGAAGGTCCTGCAAAGGAAATTACTAAAATGGATGTAAAAGAAGTACGTCAAAGATTATATGCATTATTTGCAGTATTCGGAATCGTTATCTTCTTTTGGTTCTCATTCCACCAAAATGGTTTGACACTTACATTCTTTGCAAGAGACTATACTTTACTAGAGTTTGCTGGAATAACATTAAGTGTTGAATCTTTCCAGGCAATGAACCCATTCTTTGTGGTAGGTTTAACGCCACTTATTGTGTTGTTCTTTGGTTGGCTTAAAAAGAAAGGCTTGGAGCCTTCTACACCTAAGAAGATCGCAATCGGTATGGGTATTGCTGCCTCTGCATATGTTTTAATGTCTATTGGTTCTGCTCATTTACCATTATATTCAGAGATTAGTTCAAAAGCAGGTGGAACACCATTAGCTGATGCGGCTAAAGTGACTCCTTTATTATTATTAGGAACCTACTTTATATTAACCGTTGCTGAGCTATTTATTAGTCCTTTAGGAATTGCTTTTGTGTCAAAAGTAGCTCCACCACAATATCAAGGAATTATGCAAGGTGGCTGGTTAGGTGCAACTGCTTTAGGTAATCAGTTATTATTTTTTGGTGCTATTATGTACGAAAGTATTCCATTATGGATTACATGGGGCGCCTTTGTAGTAGTCTGTGTGATCTCAATGAGCACAATGTTCTTTATGTTGAGATGGCTAGAAAGAATCGCTAAATAATCGATTTATTATAAACGCAAAAAGGTCGTTCAGTTTAGAACGACCTTTTTTTTATGTTATTTATCTAATAACTATATTTTAGCTCAAAATATCCCTAAATTGTTTAAAAACCTCCCAAATAACAATACCTCCGGAAACTGAAACATTTAGTGAATGCTTCGTTCCATATTGTGGTATTTCAATGGCCATGTCACACATATCAAGCACCGATTGTTGCACTCCCTTTACTTCATTTCCAAAAACCATTGCAATGGGTTGGTTATTTTCATTCCTATAATCTTCTAACATGACTGGATTGTCAACCTGCTCAATTCCAGCCACTAAGAATCCTTTTGTCTGCAATTCTTTTACAACTTCTTCTGTGGTTTCATGATAACTCCAATCTACAGATTCTGTTGCACCCAGAGCAGTTTTTCTGATTTCGTTATTTGGTGGTTGAGCTGTGATCCCACATAAGTAAATATGAGCTATGCGGAAAGCATCTGATGTCCGAAAAAATGAACCTACATTGTGAGCACTTCGTATATTATCTAGTATAATTACTGCAGGTATTTTGTCAGATTCTTTAAATTGTTCTGCATCAATTCTTTCAATTTCGTAAATTTTGAGCTTTCGCATAATAATTAAGTTTCATTTTTGCAAAAATAGGTTTTCGAAGAAGTTTTTTAAACTTTTTGTTCTTATTTATTGTTTGAAATTTACACAATTCTCTATTTGTGGAGGATGGTAAATGTGAAAGCAATTTCATAAATTTGTGAATTCAATATTAAAACACTTGTAATTATCTAAAAAAATAGATACGTTTACTGAATAAATAATCAAAATATCTATATCCATGAATATTCATGAATACCAAGGTAAATCAATCCTAAAATCTTTTAATGTGCCCGTTCCTGCAGGAAGAGTGGCAGATACTCCTGAAAAAGCTGTTTCAGCGGCACGTCAAGTAGCTGAAGAAACTGGTTGTGATACATGGGCTGTAAAGGCTCAAATACATGCCGGTGGACGTGGTAAAGGCGGTGGTGTAAAAATTGCAAAATCACTTGATGAAGTAAAACAACATGCCAAAGATATTATTGGTATGCAGTTGGTGACACATCAAACAGGGCCTGAAGGAAAAAAGGTAAACCGAGTGCTTATTGAGCAGGGAATTTACTACCCAGGACCATCAGATATTAAAGAATTCTATATGAGTGTGCTATTGAACCGTGATTCTGGTAAAAACATTATCATGTACAGTACCGAAGGAGGTATGGATATAGAGACAGTAGCTGAAAAAACTCCTGAGCTTATTTTCAAAGAAGAAGTCGATCCTGCAGTTGGTTTAATGCCATTCCAGGCTCGTCGTATTGCATTTAATCTTGGGTTAAAAGGTACGGCATACAAATCAATGGTTAAGTTTGCTGCGGCATTGTACAAGGCATATGAAGGGTCAGATGCTTCTCTTTTTGAGATTAATCCTGTGTTTAAAACATCAGACGATAAAGTAATTGCAGCCGATGCTAAAGTTAATATTGATGATAATGCACTTTTCCGTCATCAGCATTACGCAGATATGCGTGACCTTTCAGAGGAAGATCCTGCAGAAGTTGAAGCTGGTAAATTCGGTCTTAACTTTGTGAAACTTGACGGAAACGTAGGTTGCATGGTAAATGGTGCCGGACTTGCGATGGCTACAATGGATATTATTAAGTTAAGTGGGGGAGATCCTGCTAACTTCCTGGATGTAGGTGGAACTGCAAACGCTAAAACTGTTGAGGCTGGTTTTCGTATTATTTTGAAAGATGAGAATGTGAAAGCTATTCTTATCAATATCTTTGGTGGTATTGTACGCTGCGACAGAGTTGCACAAGGTGTAGTTGATGCTTATAAAAGTATTGGAAACATTGAAGTACCAGTAATTGTTCGTTTACAGGGAACAAACGCTGAAGAAGGCAAAGAACTAATAGATAACTCTGGACTAAAAGTGTTCTCTGCTATTACATTGCAGGAAGCTGCTGATCAAGTAAAAGCTAATATTTAATTTACGTTGATATAACTTCTCAAAATACGTAAAGCGGTTTCAGTTTCTGGAACCGCTTTTTTACTTTGTTTTTGTTTCAACTGAATCACCGTTAGGTGATGACCTCACGACCAAAGGGAGTAACTAAAAATGAAGAACCCATCGGCTTGAGACAAAGTGAATGAGCTAATGAGAATTCAGCTCAAGGTTCGTTCATGCAAATTGCGATACGTATTTTGATGATTAGAATTATGAGGTTATGATCTCGTGAATCTTCTTATCAGCTCCTCATGTTCAGGAAATAGTTTTATTAACTGCGCAGCAGTAGGCATGTCAAAATCAGCAAAATCAAACCCCGGTGTAACCATGCAACCACTGAATGAAAATTTTTTAGTCGTTTCTGCAGCGAAAAATGTGCCTGCAGGTATGGTTAATTGTGGAACTTCGTTTCTGTTTATCCCACTTCCCATCTTGTATTTTGTATATGTGTGGTCAGGAGCAATACAATGTAAAATAGGTCCTTCTCCTGCATGGAAATACCAAATTTCATCTTGCTTTAGTTTATGAAATGAAGAGAATGATCCTTTGGGTAACAAAAACAAGATTGAAGTTGCTAATGAACGTCTTCCGGAAAAGTTCTCAGGTAAGTTTTTTTCGGCAATATTGATATTTGATCGGTAATTTTCTCTATAATATCCACCTTCTGGATGGGGCTTCAGATCAAAGTTTTCAATGATTTGATTTACCTCTTTGTCCATTTGATTGTTTTTTATAGCCTTTGTTTTGGTTGTTATTCGATTTGTGTTTCGAATGTGATTTATCTCGCTTGTGGTTTTTCTTTGGGTAGCGGCCTTTTCTTGGAACAAGTTTCCATTCAGGACCTTCTCCAAGTTCCTGGGGTAGGGGACTCCTAACTAATTCACGCTCAATTAGTTTCTCAATGCTTGCAAATTTAGGCATGTCTGCCTCATTGACAAGTGTTAGCGCAACGCCTGTTGATTTAGCTCGCGCTGTTCTTCCTACTCGGTGCACGTAATCTTCTGCGTCGCCTGGTACATCATAGTTTATTACAAGGTTTATATCCTTGATGTCAATTCCTCTTGATAGCACATCAGTGGCAACTAATATGCGTGTTTCTCTACTTCGGAAACTTAATAGCACTTTTTCACGATCGCTTTGTTCCAAATCTGAAGAGATGCCTTTTACATTTTTTTCATGTTTTTGAAGCTGTCTAACTATTGTGCTAACATTCTTCTTAGTAGCTGTGAATATTAATATGCTGTCGTATTCCGGGTTGTCTTTAATAAGTTTTTGCAGCAGAGGAAGCTTTTGCTTATCGTAAACCAGATATGTTCCTTGTAAAACTCCTTCTGCTGGTTTTGATATTGCTGTGTTTACTTCCTTAGGCTTATTTAGTATTTTATTGGCTAGTCTTCTCACCTTGTCAGGCATTGTAGCACTGAACATTAAACTTTGCCTTTTTTGTGGTAAATGCGAGATTATTTTAACTAAATCATCGTAAAATCCTATGTCGAGCATTCGGTCTGCTTCATCCAGAATCAGATGCTGTACGTTCGAGAAGTTAACATATCCTAATTTAATATGAGCCAGCAATCTGCCAGGTGTTGCAACTACAATACCCTTCCCAGATCTAAGTGCTTTTTTCTCACTGTCCCATTCCGAGCCATCGCCACCACCATAAATTGCTATTGATTCAATATTGGCAAAATAACCGATTCCCTGAATTTCCTGATCAATTTGTATAGCCAATTCTCTGGTTGGTACCAAAATCAATGTGTGTACACCTTCGGTTTTTAGACCTATAGTTTGGTGAATTACCGGTAATATGAAAGCTGCTGTCTTTCCTGTGCCTGTTTGGGCACAATCAATCAAGTCTGAACCATCTAAAATATGAGGTATGGAAAGCTTCTGAATAGGAGAAGCTTCTTCGAACCCCATATAAGATATCGCTTCAAGCAGCTCTGAATTTAAATTGAATGCATCAAATGACATTAATTTTTCTATTTATAGGGTTTATTACCCTTATGCAAAGGCAAATATAGCCAAAGAGACTTAATAATATATGGTTCAGATTACTTTTTACTTATTGGATTTATTAAAATTTCTTTGATTTGACCAGGCTGTTACTGTTAATAACACTAATATACCTATGCTAATGTAAACAAATGTAGGCACTGGAACAGGATCGCCACCGGCGTAACTATGTAATCCTGATAAGTAATAATTTACTCCAAAGTATGTCATAAGTACACTGAAAAATGCATAAACTGACAGTACATTGAATGTAAATACGCCTTTCATTCCTTTAACAAGTCTTGCGTGCGTAACTATTGTGTAGACTATAATTGTGATTAAAGACCATGTTTCTTTGGGATCCCAGACCCAATAGCGTCCCCATGACTCGTTTGCCCACACTGCACCAAGGAATGTTCCGATCGTTAGAAACACAATTCCTAGAATTAGTGTTTTGTGATTGATGGCAGTCAGATTTAATATTGATTCGGTGATACGATCTTCATTTTTTCGTGTCTTGACGATAAAAAGAATTTGATTGATAATTCCCAGAATAGCACCTAATCCTAAAAATCCATAACTACCCGTAATTACTGAAACGTGTAAGGTTAGCCAATATGATTTAAGCACAGGAACCAAATTTGTAATTTGTGGGTCCATGAAACTTAAGTTAGCTACCATAAGCGTGAAACCACCTAAAATAGCTGTGGCAGAAAGTGCCAAATCCGCAAATTTTCTGAAAATAAAACCTGCAAGAAGAGTAACCCATGATACAAAAATCATTGATTCATAACCATTACTCATAGGGGCGTGTCCGCTAATATACCATCTTACAATTAAACCTAAAGTATGAAATGCAAATCCTAATGCAATAAG
>PKTE01000177.1 GCA_002869335.1 Salinivirgaceae bacterium
CATCTACTATGGCTAATCTTCAGGTTGTTATGCAGGATGGTGGAGAGATAAGTGATAATCCAATGGAAAGTTTCGGCCCAGAGATTTGGGAAGATTTTCAGTCAGAATTTATAAACAAAGCAAAGTAATGAATCTAGCTCTAAATTAATCACAAACTAATTACACTAAAAAAATAGCGCAATGAATCGATTGAATTTTCTTAGAATTGCTGGCTTGGCAGGAGCTACACTTACTATGGGTAAAATACTCAAAGCAAGCCCCCAAAAAAGCAATAAAGCTGAGTTTGTTGGAGTCTTATACGACTCAACTCGTTGTGTCGGCTGTCAGGAATGTGAGATAGTATGTGCCAAAGAGCACGGGCTACCGAAACCTGATCCCGAAGACTATCCAACAACAAAAGAGGTTAGAAAAGCAAATGAAAAACGACGCTCTGTAATTAATGCGTATGAAACCTCGAAAGGGGAACTGTATATTAAAAATCAGTGTATGCATTGCAATCAACCAGCTTGTGCCTCAGCCTGTCTGACTCAAGCTATGCATAAAACAGAAGAAGGTCCTGTAATCTGGAGAGATAATAAATGTATGGGTTGTCGCTATTGCATGGTATCATGTCCTTATGATGTGCCAAAATTTGAATATCATAGCTCAAACCCAAATATTGAAAAATGTAATATGTGTTTTGATCGAATAAAGGAAGGATTACAACCAGCATTCGTTGAAAACTGCCCTGCTGAAGCCCTAACTTTTGGTACGCGTCGCGAATTATTAGCTGAAGCACACAGAAGAATTAGCAGTAATCCTGAAACATATTACGATGGCATATATGGCGAAAATGAAGCCGGAGGTACCGGATTCTTAATTCTTTCAGCAGTTCCTTTTGAAGAAATAGGATTAAATACAAAACTTCAAAAGAAATCATATCCTGAACTAACTAAAGGATTTTTATACAGTGTGCCTTCCGTATTTGTACTATTGCCTGCAATATTATTAGGAATTTTTAAAGCGACTAAGAAAAGACAAACTCAAGAAGAGGAAAATGAATAGCATAGAAAACATAGCATCCAGAGATAATGCTGGCCAACCGATTTGGAAATTTCTAATGTCGGAATTGAAGCCACGAGGAAAATACTTTACTCCGTTTAATATAATTTCAGTACCAATAATTCTGGTTGGACTGGTATTAATTGTGATACGATTTATTTACGGAATAGGCTCTATAACCAATCTAACTCAGGAAGTTCCCTGGGGTTTGTGGATTGGGTTTGACGTGGTAACCGGAGTTGCATTTGCCGGTGGGGCATATGTAATCACTTTTATGGTATATATTTTAAATATTAAAAAATATCATTCAATCGTCAGGGTTACAGTACTAAACGGATTTCTTGCTTATGTTTTTTATGCAGGAGCCCTTCTACTGGATCTTGGAAAACCATGGAATGTAATAAACCCAATTATAGGAAACAGTTTTGGGGTAAGCTCAGTTCTTTTTCTTGTAGCATGGCACTTCCTGTTGTACATGATGGCCCAATTGATAGAATTCTCGCCCGCAATTGCCGAATGGATCGGAGCTAAACGTGCGCGGAAGATACTCTCAAGCATGACCATTGCTGCAGTAATATTTGGTATTACACTTTCAACACTCCATCAATCAGGATTGGGTGCGCTATTTCTTATGGCCAAAGAAAAAATACATCCTTTATGGTATTCGGAATTTATCCCTATTATGTTCTTTGTATCCAGTATTTTTGCAGGGTTGTCAATGGTAATCTTTGAAGGTTCCATTAGTCACAAAGTTTTTAGCGACCAAATAAGTGAAAAAAATCATAAAGCACATAAAGGAATAATACATGGACTATCAAAAATATGCACTATTGCAATGTTTGCTTACTTCTTCTTGCAGGTTCTTACATTTGTCCATGGTAAGCATTGGGATTTATTAAATACTCCCATGGGGTACTGGTATCTTACTGAAATGATAGGATTTGTATTGCTACCTATGATTTTATATTTCTACAGCTACAGGACGCAGAACATTTTCCTGATAAAGCTAGCAGCTATCATTACTATGATTGGTATTATTATAAACAGACTTAATGTAACAGTAATAGGTTTCAGATGGGATGCACCAAATCCTTATTATCCTTCATGGATGGAAATTGTTGTTACACTAACAGTTCTGTTTATTGAAATCTGGATATTCAGGTGGATAGTGAGACGATTACCAGTTCTTAGAGAATCTCCTTCCTGGGTAAAAGATCATTAATTGAAAACTTAAAACATAATAAAATGGATCAATTTACTTACACCAATATTTTTGATACCAAGGGTATTGAATATCTTGTGGTTATTGTTTTCCTTTTACTAATAATACCTTTCTGGAGGCTTTTAAACAAACCTTTGACCATTAAAGCAAAGGCTGGAGAAGCCCTGGGGGCTCTAACTGAAAACATCCTAAAAATACCAATGGGTTTATTTTATAGTAAAAACCATACATGGATGCAATTAGAAAAATCGGGTTTTGCAAAAGTAGGTTTAGATGATCTGCTAATGCATATTACTGGCGAAGTTAATGTATACAATCTAAAAAATGCGGGAGATAAAGTAAACACAGGTGATATAATTGCACAAATAGAACAAAATGGGAAACAACTGGAAATAAAATCTCCTATTTCAGGTAAAATTCAAAGCATTAATAAATCTTTAAATAAGAACCCTGAAATCATGAATGAGGACCCTTACGGGAAAGGCTGGATTCTAAAAATCAAACCTGAAAAATGGATTGCAGAGACTAAATCATGTTTAGTTGCCGAAGATGCTTTAGAATGGTCAAAAAAAGAATTGGTGAGATTCAAAGATTTTGTGGCTACATCTGTTGGTAAACTAACTCCTGACGCAACAACCACAATATTACAGGAAGGAGGGGAGCTAACAGATAAACCCTTAACAGGTTTGCCTAAAGAGGTATGGGCTGATTTTCAAGATGAATTTCTGACTTAACAGGTTTAAAAACATAAGTTTAGCGCCTATTAGTATAGCTCCTTTTTTGTATATTGACTGCTTATTAAAACAAATATCATTAATAAGATATAATTCAATTATTAGATTTTCATGCCCAAACCAGTGATAGACCTTGTTAATAAATTATTCAAAAGAAATAAACAGTATAAGATAAGATCAACGATCTTTAGTCGTGTGGTAACTATTACCTCAATAACATTAATAGTTTTATTTATAATATTAAATATTGTTTTTCGAACTGTTTATAGCAATTTTTTTAACATTACACTACGTCAAAATGGTGATAATATTAGCTCAATTGTAGAAGGTTCTCTTTATTATTCCATGCTTGAAAATGATAAAGCTATGCTACAAAGAACTATTGACGTAATTAGCACAATGTCAGGTATTGATGAAGCTAATATGTACGATCATAGGGATAGTCTTGCATATACTTCCGTTAACAAGTATGGCGAATCAGTATGTAATCCGGACTGTAAACAATGTCATGATAATTTGGACGAAATGTTTGATCCAAAAAACAAGTCATACAGAATTGTTGACAGAAAACATAATTGCCAGGAAGGACAATACTCAGGTAGCGAACGACACTTAATTATAAGAAAACCCATTTTAAATGAAAAGTCTTGTTTTACAGCAGCTTGCCATTTCCATGACAAAGATGATGAGGTTTTAGGTTCACTAATTTTAAAACTGCCATTAGAAGAATTAGATGCATTTGTAAATAGATCCTCTACAAACTTTCTGATTTTAGCAACAATTATCACATTATTACTCGTTACAATTCTTATCATTTTTACCAGAAAGAAAATAAAAGATCCGCTTAATTCAATTATTCTGGCAAGCGAAGCTGTATCAAAAGGCGATAATGATATGAGGATTGAAATCAAATCAAATCTTCTTGACGACTTAAGAAAAGTATCCTTAGCTTTTAATAATATGCTTTATAATATTGAGTCGTCATCTAAAGAATTGCAAAATTGGTCGCAACAATTAGAATATAAAGTACAAAAGAAAACAGAAGAACTTTCTGAGGCTCACAATGAGCTTATCCACGTTGAAAGAATTGCTTCTTTAGGGAAACTATCATCTTCAGTTGCACATGAAATTAATAACCCGCTATCTGGAATATTCATATATACAAAATTAATTTACAAACAACTTGATAATTCAGACTTCTATCATCCAAAGAAAGAATCAATTTTAAAAAACTTAAAGTTTATAGAAACCGAAACAAAACGATGTGGTGATATTGTTAAAGGCTTACTTGACTTTTCCCGAAAAGATCAGGAAGGTTTCATTATTGCTGATTTGCATGAAATTTTAGAGTCAACCTATAACCTTATGTCTCATCCCATAAAGATGAAAGATATAAGTTTTAAAAAAGAACTTAAAGCAAAAGTTAGTCAGGTTTTCTGTAGTCCAAATCAAATAAAACAAGCTGGTGTTGCATTAATTGTTAATGCTTCAGAAGCGATAATTGAAAATGGAGAAATCATAATCAAAACTTTTAACCCTACTGAAAATACTATCAAACTTGAAATTGTTGATAATGGTAAAGGAATTTCTCCAGATGATTTATCACATATTTTTGAGCCATTTTTTTCCACTAAACACGATGCAAGTGGAATTGGGTTAGGTCTTTCTATTGTTCATGGCATTGTTGAAAATCATAAAGGAAATATCGGAGTAGAATCTCAACCTGGTGCAGGAACAAGCATTGCAATAACTTTTACTACTAAAAAGAATTAAAAAATAGTACAATGGCAAAAAAAGTATCCATATTAATCGTAGACGATGAAGAATCAGTAAGAGACTCGCTTTACAGTTGGTTTGTAGATGATGGATATGTAGTGGAATGTGCTGAAAATGCGAAAAAAGCATTATCAATACTACAATCAAAAGATTTTGATATAATATTAGCTGATATCAAAATGCCAGGGATGGATGGTATGGAAATGCATAGACGAATTAAAAAGCTCGATAAAAACCCCAGTCCAATTGTTATAATTATGACAGCATTTGCAGCTGTCGATACGGCCGTGCTTGCATTAAAAGAAGGAGCATACGATTATATAACAAAGCCATTTGACCCTGATGATCTATCTCACCTTATCAGAAATGCATCAACTGAAATTAGTTTAAAAGCTGAAAACAAAACACTAAAAGATAATATTTCATCGCTAACAAGTGTTGACGACTTTATAGGTGAAAGTCCTGCTATAAAAAAGGTACTTAAAGAAATTGAAAGTGTTGCAAACTCGAATTCATCGGTTATAATTACCGGCGAAAGCGGAACTGGAAAGGAATTAGTTGCCCGGGCTATACATGCCAACTCTTCACGGAAATATTTTCCATTAATAAGTGTTCATTGTGGTGCTTTAAACGAAAGCCTTCTTGAAAGTGAACTTTTTGGACACGAAAAGGGAGCATTTACAGGTGCCGCATTTAATCGTAAAGGAAGATTTGAAATGGCCGATGGAGGGACCATTTTTCTTGATGAGATTGCCACTATATCGCCAAAAATGCAAATCGAATTGTTGCGTGTGCTCGAATCAAAAACTTTTGTTAGAGTTGGCGACAATAAAGAAATTAAATCTGATTTTAGAGTAATTTGTGCCACAAACAAAGACCTGAAAAGTATGGTCGATAAAGGAATTTTTAGAGAAGACCTTTATTACAGGCTAAATGTGGTTAATATTAAGGTTCCTCCTTTAAGGGAAAGAGTTGAAGATATTCCTTTGCTTACTTATCATTTTATTAAAAAGTATTGCACTTCAATGAGTAAGGATCTTATAACAATTGAAAATGCTGCATTAAAACAATTAGAAGAATTTGAATTTCCCGGAAATGTACGCGAGCTTGAAAATATGATTGAAAGAGCAATTGTTATTGGCAATGGAAAAGTTATAAGACCAAAAGACCTCCCGGTGAGCAAAAATGCCATTAGCAGTTCCATTGAGAGTCTTATGACCTTGAAAGAAAACATATTGCCACAATATTAAATAAATATGATTGGAATATATCACAATCGGCAAAAGCACTTAGGGTAGACAGAGCTACACTTTATAATAAGATTAAAAAATACAATCTGAAACAAAAAAGATAAAAGTGCTTTAAAAACAGATTGATATATCTTTTACTAAAGAGCAATTCACATATTTATATAAAATCATTTAACACAATTTATTGATTGAAAAAGCAGAGCATTATATTAATATCGTGCGATCATTTTTAAAAAGACGTTACTGATAATATAGTTGAAGCTATTATTCATGAATTTCAACACCCTGTTGTTTTTAAAGAATATGATTTTGACTTAGGTAATTTCTATTCTCCAGGACGCAGACAATACGATGCCAACAGTATAATAAAAGAAGTATCCAATAAGATTTTACCTGATTCTTTTAAAAAAATAGGACTTTTCAGAGTCGATTTATTCATTCCTATTCTTACTTATATCTTCGGACAAGCTATTTTAAATGGCAACACTGGTATTGTCTCTATATACAGATTAAGAAATGAGCTATATGGTTTAAAAAAGAGTAAAACGGTCGAAAGTGAGCGTTTAAAAAAAGTCGTTATTCATGAAATAGGACATATGTTTGGACTTATTCATTGCTCAAATCCGATTTGTGTAATGAGGTCAAGTACTTATGTGGAAGATATTGATCAGAAAAGTGAAAACCTCTGCCCTAAATGCAAAGCCGAAATTAGGCTGATTTAAAAATTTAGTTGATTCACAAATCTCTTTCTTTAATCATTTTTACATTTAAATCTACTAATATAGAAAGACAAGTCAGTCTCTTATTTTTTCTTTTTCTTCTTACTGTTCTTGTCCTGATTATTCTTCAGCCATTCTAATAAGTAAAACAGTTTATTGGTCAGTTGATAACGGCCATCAGCAAATACACCATAATCGCCGCCTCCTGCCATTGCAGCTGAGAGTCTTGTTCCGTTCGCATGAAATAGCCAAACATCAACCCATTGCCTTTCAATATATTCATCAAATAGATTTGAATTGTCAGCATAGCCTTCTTCCCATATTTTGGTAAGAATTTGAGTGGCTGCTAGTGTTGATTCATTTGTTGTGCGGATAACATCAGTTAATCTTGCAAAATGATTGTCTGTCCAATTAGAGCTGTGACATTTATTACATATTTGCTTCATTGTATTATTTCTTTTTTCCTGCTCTTGCTCATCGATTAGGAAAGAAGAAGCCGGACTACCATCCAGGTTAGTGGCTAATTGCAACCCAGCATCGTTAACTATTTTGTGTGTCTCCGGTGAGATTGGGTGTGGATGTGCATAAGGCACTCCAAACAAACGGGATGATAATCGATCGTTAAATTGATGGGTTCTTTGAGCAACTACGGTTCCATCTTCATCAGTAATTAAACTCACATGACATGTTGCACAGGTAGGAATGTCAAAATCTTTTCCAATTACCCATGGTACCGCAGTTAAATCATATTTATCTTTACTTGAGTTATAGATTTTACCATGACTGCTTACCTGGTAAACTTTATACGCAGGTACATCAGGTCCCTTATGACATTGAGCACAAGCATCAGGAGTTCGGGCTGTTTTTATGGAAAAAGTATGCCGTGGATGACACGAAGTACATGAGCCTTTGCTTCCATCAGGATTAATTCTTCCAACTCCCTGGTTTGGCCAACCTTCAATGTTAGGAAAAGATAACTCCCCAAAATCTGTTTCTTTAGTAAACGTTCCTTTTACTTCCAGTTTTGTACCGTGACAATGAAGGCATGCATCAGCATCAGTTAATTTATTTGTTTCTCCGTAATGAAAACTACCTTCTTTAAAAGTAATGTCGTTGTTTATTGTCGATTTAAGACTCTGGTAAACCTCATTCTCCATTAAGTTAGCGTAGGCATGAGACATGAGGTTATTGTCATATTGTTTTTTTTCTTCATTGTGACAAGCACTGCAATCATCTGGAGTAACAACAACATTGATAGTATAACCATTGTGTTCAAATGAGTCAGCATGTTTGTCTGTATTTAATGAGTGACACTCGTAGCAACCTACAGTTACTTTTGAAAGCGCTTCATTTTCAGGCATGGAGCTCATTCTTTTTTCTAAGTTGTCTTTCTTATTAGCTTCAATGGGAGAGATCTTTGCATGAAGACTATTCTCCCATGATTTCACAATACCCGGGTGCAAGGATGCGTGACACGCAATACAGGTTTCTGTTTCTTCACTTATTGTAGCTGTAGGTTCGTTATCAGACGATGTGAATGAACACAATGTCAATGAGAGTGACAAAAGAATTGATAAGAAGATGGCAATTTTTTTCATGTGATTCAATTTAGTAGTGCTTTTATAAAGTTATGAAATAATAGCTTATAGCTTGTTATTTTTTTCAAAAACTTTATATCGAATAGGGTTAAAGCAGGAATTTACAATTATTTGCGAATCAAGATTTATTCTTCAGGCACATCCCTTTTTTGCTTGATCAAAGCTGTTGCTATTAGTATTATAATGAATCCAATACCTACCCATGCACCAATTGGGAAAATTGGAGGGTCGTCAGAAGCGTAGCTGTGCATACCTTTGGTAAAATAGTAGTTAACCCCAATAAATGTCATAATCACACTTCCAAAAGCTATAATTGCCCCAATGTTAAAAGTGAGCTGGGATTTCATTTTAGGTATTACTCTAAAATGTAAAATGACACCATAAACCAGGATTATTATGAGTGACCATGTTTGTTTTGCATTCCATGACCAATAATTTCCCCAGGATTCATTTGCCCATACACATCCTATGAAAGTTCCTATTGCGGTTAAAAACATTCCAATAGTCAAAAGCTTTTCATTGATGAGAGTAAGCTCCTGTATTACCAGTGAAATCATTTCTTTTTTTCTGAAGGGCATAAAAATGTAAAAAAATAAATTCAACAGTCCAATTATGAACCCCAGAGATAAAAAGCCATAACCTATGGTGATGATTGCCACATGAATTATAAGCCAGTATGATTTTAATACAGGGTTTAAATTGGTTAACTGAGGGTCGTAATAGCTTAAGCTGGCAATCATTAAGACAATAGCGGCTAAAATGGAGGTTGATGCCAATACAATTTTAGAATAGCGAATTACTGATAATCCGGCAATTATGCCACCCCATGCTACAAGTAATAATACTTCGTAACCATTGCTCCATGGCGCATGACCGCCGATGTACCATCGCAATCCCATACCAACAGTTTGTGCAAGAAAAGCAATTATAAACAAAGCAGTAAAAACCTGAAGTAATAGTCCTACTTTTTTATTGGAATGAGAGCTGAAATTTTCGATGATAGCCAAAGCCAAAAGTATAATTCCAATAAAGAGGAATACAAATTTTAACCGATCAAATATTCTAATTTTATTATATAATACTTCGAAATGAACTTTTCTTTTTGAAGGAAGTATTTCTGCTGAGGTTATTTGAGTTTGGATAGATTTAATATACCTAACTATTTTATCCGGTTTTGAATAATCGCCTGATTTTCTTGCATATATGGTTGATATTAAATAGGCGCGCATTAGGTTATTGTAATTGAATTCTTCAAGCTTTAAATCATCATTTAA
>PKTE01000262.1 GCA_002869335.1 Salinivirgaceae bacterium
CGACAAATCTTCTAAATCAATTAGTGATGATTGAATTCTATTAACTAATCCTTCTCCATTTTCGAAGTCTGATGATAGTTTATTTATCTCTTGTTTGGCCGCGTGCAATTCATCAATGATATTAAATTCTTCTTTTGTGAATCTACTAATGGCCAATTTTAAATTTTCTGCAATTTCTTCACTATGAGAAAGTCTATTTTGTTCTTGTTCCAGCTCCGTGTGCTCATTAGTTTTAAGATTTGCATTTTTTAGTTCATTATATTGAAATTGAATGAAATCTAATCTTTGCTTTTGAGCAGTATTTTTTTCTTTAAGAGTTTCAATTTGCTTTTTTATATTTAAAAACTCATCATAGTTTGATTGAAAATCTTTAAGTAAGGTATTGTTATCAGCTAAAGTGTCAAGAACTGTAAATTGAAAATCCTGCTGATTTAATTCAAGATTTTCGTGCTGGGAATGCACATCAATTATTTGACTTCCTAATTCTTTGACCTGATTAAGTGTGACCGGTGTATCATTAATAAATGCTCTAGATTTGCCTGAAATACTTATTTCTCTTCGGATTACTGTATGTAAATCAAAGTCAAGGTCATTTGTATCAAAAAAATCTTTTAATGCGAGTTTTTGGATGTTGAATTCGATTTCAACAATGCACTTTTTGTCTTTATCTTTCAGACTGTCTTTATCAGCTCGTGTACCTAAGGCTAATGATAATGCTCCAAGTAGTATGGATTTTCCTGCTCCTGTTTCACCAGTAATTACGGTTAATCCTGTTTGAAAATCGATTTCTAACTGGTCAATTAACGCGAAATTTTGCACAAACAGCCTCTGCAGCATAATTTAATTATTTTGCATTATTTTACGATATTCATCTTGCCTGCCCGGATCTAATTGCGAAAGTAAATTAAAAATTCTTCGCTTGTTTTGTGGGTTTGCTTTTTGAAATATACTTACAATTTCGTCAACTTTTGTTTCGAAAAATAACTGTAGTAAATAGCTGTCTGGTCTTTTACGCTGCAGTGATCTTAATCCTTCCAAAGCTTCAATTATTTTTCCTCTAGCTTTATCATTGTCTTCAGTCATAGCATCAAGACCAAGTCTATGATATTTATAATTGCATTCTCGTAGGGGCTTATAAAGATCGTTTTCGAGATTTTCTATCATTGCCGCACGGTTTTTTCCGTCATCCTGAAAGCTTCTCCATCCTGGTGAGGGATCACTTTGGGCATTTACAACAATCTTTTCAGATATATTAAAAAACTGTGTTCCGCTCAACAAACCAAAGCTATCGTAATCAAATCCTAAAATTAAGTAGGCGTAGTAAGTTAATACAGAGCTAAGTGTAGACGTATAGCTATTTACATTAAAATCAATTGCATCTTGAGTGGCATATCTGAATTTAAATTTGTCGTCCACAAGGTTTAAGACCGGTGTATTGTAGTCTGAGTTATAAATTGGTCGACTAGTAGTAACTTGTATTTTTCCAGAGTAGCTATCTGATCCAGTTTGTTCGTTAAGGGTGATAACTATGCTACATTCAATTCGCTCGTCAACTTTAATTACATGGTTAGTAAACACCGTATTATTCATAAATTCAAATATGGTTCTTTGCATTTCTTCAAAGATTGTACGATCGCTTTTCTGAATTTGCTGGCTTATTACCTGAACCTGACACTTAAGCTCCTGAGCAAATACTATACTTAATTGAGATAAAAATATTACCGTTACTAATACTATTTTACGCATAATTATAATTTTCTATTATGTATTGAACGATATCTTTAGCAACTTCTTTTTTCGATTTAAGAGAAAATTCTTTTTTATTTTCAAATGAATCGATAATTGTAACTTTATTGGTATCTGTATTAAATCCGGCTCCTTTATCTGACAATGAATTTAGAACAATAAAATCCAGCTTTTTCTTTTTAATCTTTTTAATTGCATTTTCAACAGGGTTATCTGTTTCAAGTGCAAACCCCACTAATAATTGCTTTTTTGTTTTAACAGCTCCTAATGTTGCTGCTATATCTTTATTTGATTCTAATTCAATTATTGGTGTTTTATTATCTTCTCTTTTAATTTTTTGATCTGATGCATTTTTTACTTTATAATCAGCAACTGCGGCTGACATAATAGCACCATTGCAAAATGGGAAAAGTTCTACTGATTTATCATGCATTTGCTTTGCAGATGTTACTTTATGAACTTTTATATTAGGATGATTGGCGGTAATATTTACCGGGCCGGATATTAATTGGACATTTGCACCCTGATTTGCTAGTTCTTCAGCAATGGCAAAGCCCATTTTGCCGCTTGAATGGTTTCCGATAAATCTAACTGGGTCTATTTTTTCAAATGTTGGCCCGGCAGTAACTAAGAAATTTTTGGATTTAAGTTTTTTTTTTGAATTGAAAAACTCAATTACAGCTTCTGTAATATTTTCTGGCTCTTCCATTCTTCCTTTACCAATAAGCCCACTGGCTAATTCTCCGGTATCAGGTTCAACAAATGAATGACCTCTTTTTTTAAGAATCCCAATGTTTTCTATTGTTGCCGGATGCTGGTACATATCCATATCCATAGCAGGAGCAAACATTACCGGACAACGCACAGAAAGGTATGTTGTAAGTAAAAGATTATCACAAATTCCGTGTGCCATTTTTGCCATGGTGTTTGCTGACGCGGGGGCAACTAAAAAAAGATCTGCCCATAAACCTAGTTCAACATGGCTGTTCCATGCACCATCATCGTGACTAAAGAAATCGGAAAGTACTGTATTTTGCGAAAGTGTAGCAAGCGTGACTGGCGTAATAAATTCTTTTCCGTAAGGTGTAATGATGATTTTTACGGTTGCGCCTTGTTTGATTAATAACCGGGTTAATGTTGCTGCTTTATATGCAGCAATACTTCCGGTTATTCCAAGGATAATTTTTTTGCCTTCAAGTCTCTTGCTTTCTGACATATATTATTGAATTTCTTCGTCTGGATATTTGAAAACGATATTCCCGTTTTTAAATTCTTCCGTTGCAATTAGTCCTGCTTTTGGCAATCTTTCATAAAACTTCGAAATCTCAATTTGCTCTCGATTTTCGAAAATTTCTTCTAAATTGTCAGTAACTGATGCAAATTCTTCCAATTTTCTTGTCAACTCATCTTTAAGCTCAGCGTTGATTTGGTTCGCTCTTTTGGCAATGATGTTGATAGACTCATACACATTTCCTGTTTTGCCCGTAAGATCTTTAAGATTACGAGTCTCAGTTGTAGTAGGTGCAGTTACTTTTTTAAAGTCCATAATTATATTTATTTTTTAATTTCTTCTACTGATTTAGCGTAAATTTTTTCGGCTTCCCTAATTTTGTTGCTATCTGGGTACTCATCAACAAAAGCAAAGTATTCATTAATTGTTTCCTGATAACGCTCTTTTTGCAGTGACTTTATACTGTTTTTTGCAAGTAAAAAGTTTGATTTCATGATTAAATAAAGAAGTTCTTCCCTGTATGGCGTGTCTGGGTAATCATTCATTGTATTTTTTAAAGCAATTAATGCAGCTTTATAATCTCTAAGCTTATAGTAAAGCCTTGCATTTTCATATGATTTTTGCTCTAACCTTTTATGTAAATCTTTAATCCTTTGGTTGGCCGTATCGACTCTTAGGGAGCTTGGATATTTATTAATGAAAAGCTGATAACCCTGAATTGCTTTTTTAGTATTTTGCTGATCCAAGTTATATTTTGGAGCTTCCATTCTAAAGCATTCTGCTAACATATATTCACATTCTTGAGTCAGCGCATCATTTGGGTAGTTTTTTATAAAGCTACGGAAATGATAACTTGCCAGGATATACTCTTTTTGATTATAATGAGTATATGCTTTCATATAATACAGTTTTCTAGCTTTTTTTGTTCCTCTGAAAACTGGTAATACATCATTTATTAAGGATTGTGAACGGTACCAGTCTTCATCATCGTAATACTCTACTGCCTTTTGATATTTGTATTCGTAGTCCTTACTTTTAAGTGCTTTTTGAAATTCACTACAACCACTAAATACTGCTATGAAAATTATTGCGACTAAAAATATCTTTTGCATACTTCTATTTTACATTGCTCAACGGTCAAATGACCAATAATATTACACTTTCTCCTCTTTTTTTAATGAAACAAGAATTGTACCCAAAGGTTTCATTAAATTCAGCTTGCAAAGATAGTGATATAGAATAAAAAAGCCATTATAATATGTGTTTTTTTGTATGATTGATTGTCTGGGATGGTTTAGTTGGGAAAAACAAATTAAAAAAGTAACTTTGCGCGATAAATTTAATTCAATTTTCTATTGATTATGATTGATATATTTGAGAAAATACGACAAAATCGTGGACCTATTGGCCAATATCAAAAAGCAGGACACGGTTATTTTTCTTTCCCAAAGTTAGAAGGTGAAATTCATCCTCATATGAAATTTATGGGAAAAGATGTTTTGAACTGGAGTCTTAACAATTATATTGGTTTAGCTAATCATCCTGAAGTTCGCAAAGCTGATGCTGATGCAGCTGTACAATATGGTATGGCATATCCTATGGGTGCGCGAATGATGAGTGGACAAACTAAATATCATGAGGAGCTTGAGCGCCAGTTAGCAGAATTTGTAGGAAAAGAAGATGCGTTCTTATTGAATTATGGATATCAGGGTATGTTATCAATTATTGATGCATTAGCTGGCCGTAATGATGTGATTGTGTATGATTCAGAGTCACATGCATGTATTATGGATGGTGTTTTCCTTCATAAAGCTAAAGGTGGAAAAAGCTTTGTTTTTCCTCATAATGATATGACTCGTTGCCGTAAAATGCTTCAATTTGCAACAAAAAATGCAGAGCAAAATAACGGTGGAATTATTCTGATTACCGAAGGTGTTTTTGGTATGGCTGGTGATCTTGGAAAATTAGACGAAATTGTAGAAATGAAAAAAGAGTTTAATTTCCGTCTGGTTGTTGATGATGCACATGGTTTTGGTACAATGGGTAAAACTGGTGCCGGAGTTGGTGAGCATTTTGGTGTTCATAACGACATTGATGTGTACTTTTCAACATTTGCTAAGTCAATGGCTGGTATTGGTGGTTTTGTAGCATCAGATTCAGATGTAGTTGATTTCTTACGCTATAATATGCGCTCTCAGACATTTGCCAAATCTCTTCCAATGCCTATGACAATTGGGGCACTTAAAAGATTGGAATTGCTAAAAACAAAACCAGAGTTAAGAGAGAATCTTTGGAAAGTTGCCAAAGCATTGCAAAAAGGCTTGAAAGACAAAGGTTTTGATATCGGAGATACAGGTTCACCTGTTACGCCAGTTATGATGTATGGTGGTATTATTGAAGCTACTAATCTTGTAATGGACTTACGTGAAAACTATAGTGTTTTCTGTTCAGTAGTTATTTACCCTGTTATTCCTAAAGGCCATATCTTATTGAGACTTATTCCAACTGCTATGCATACAATGGAAGATGTTGAGGTTACTCTGAATGCATTTGAAGCTTGTCGTGGAAAACTGCAAAACGGTGACTATAAAACTGAAGAGTTTCCAAAGATCCCTCAAGAATAAACTGACAATTTTTATATAAATGAGGCTGTCTGGTTTTTACTAGACAGCCTCTTTCTTTTTTGACTAAATATTAAAATCTTAGGTTTATCCCTGTCATAAAGTTTATTCCTGCTTGCGGGTAGTAACCATCCAAATAGTTCAAATTACCTCCTGAATAAAATGGATAGATCCAGGCATTACTAATATATTCTGTGTCAAAAATATTGTTTACCTGAACATATATATTTGCATTTTTTAACCAGCTTGTAGCAATTGAATAGTCTAGGCGAAGATTATTAACAAAATATGCATCTAGCTTTCTGTCTTTGTTAGAGGTGTTGTCTAAGTATTGATCGCCGACATATTGAGATATTAAAAGGATTTCAAAGTTTTCTATAGGCATTACTTTTATACTGCTATTTGCTATGATATTTGGTGAGAATGAAATATCTGTTGTGCCTAATTCTTCAATTTCCTGACCCCATGTATCCCAGTTATCAGTATACGATACAAAGTTTAATATTTTGTTTTGACTCAAAGTAATGTTTCCTTGTAACTCAATCCAGTCAATGGGCTTGACTCCTAATGCAAACTCAATTCCCATTCGGTAACTTTGATCAACATTTTCCATAATCGCACCACCAACATCATTTATATTTCCAGTTAATACAAGCTGATCTTCATAATACATCATATATGCGTTGGCATTGACAGACCATTTTTCATTTTTGATTTTACTTCCTAATTCAGCATTGTAAAGTTTCTCTGAAGTCGGTTCCGGCTTGTTTGGGTCAGCATCGACAAAATTCGATCTGTTTGGCTCTCTATTGGCAATGGCAAGATTTAAATAAGAGGAGATATTATCATTAAATTTAGCAAATAAACCGGCTTTGGGATTAAAGAAGGTGTAAGTGTGATTTTGTGTTAAATTTCTTCCATCGTCGTCAAAACCGTCAATTTTATAATTAATACTTCTAAACTGTAGATCAATGTATGTGTATAGTTTTTCAGATACTTTGATATTAGCTTTAGCATATACATTTGCATCATCTTTTACTCCATTGTTATCGTAAAAGCGATTATTAGGAGTAAAGCTTGCCAATGAGTTTTGCGCCCAAATAACTTCGCCATAGTGATCTCCGTCATATCTGTTCCAGCCGCCACCTATAGCTCCATCTAAAAAAGGATAGGTAATTTTTAAAGATGCAATTCCACCATAAAAGATATTATCAAGGTATTTTCTATCAATTAGATCAGTTGATGTTCCAATTGTATCATTATTGCTTACTAGAATAGTGCCGTTATAATCTTCAATATCTTTATCGTATCTATAAGATTCGTAAAAGCCATAACCATTAGTTTGATGATAAGCTACATTCGCTTTGAAGTTATCGTTTATGTTACGTGTATAGAAAACTTGATAATGATCTTGCTTGTAATCATCTATTTGATTTTCATAGAGATATCTGTTAAATGTTCTTGGGTCGGATTTAATTAGATTTTCTCTTTCTTCATTAGAATATCCCATATAATCTGCAAATAACTGCATTCCATCTTCGTCTTCATCCAATTTTGCTTTAGGGATACCTTCCCACGCCTGGTAAGTGATTTCATGACCAGAAAAAACATTAAATCTCACAATATCATTGTCACCATGGTAGGTTCCTGATACATAAAATGCTTTTAGATCTGATGTACCTCTGTCGATGTATCCATCACTTTTAATTTGTGATAACCGTGCATCAAAACTAAAACGGCCATCGATAAGTCCTGTTCCTGCCTTGATAGTGTTTTTCATAGTGTTGAATGAGCCAAATGCATTATTTATTTCAGCATAAGGATCTGTGCTAACAGAGTTAGTTTGCATATTAACAGAAGCCCCAAAAGCAGCAGCTCCGTTTGATGAAGTTCCAACACCTCTTTGAACTTGAATACTGCTTGTACTTTCAATAAAATCTGGCATATTGACAAACCAAACACCATGCGACTCAGCATCATTAAGTGGAATGTCATTAACTGTTACATTTATCCTATTTAGATCTGTTCCTCTAATGCGAAAATTGGTGTATCCAATACCTGTTCCTGCATCAGAAGTAGAAACAACAGACGGTGTCAATTGCAGGAGGTATGGTATGTCCTGGACAGCTTTTCGCTTTTTTATTTCTTGTGTAGAAATTGTAGAAAAACTTGTTGGTGTATTTTCAGTTGCCCGTGTAGTACTTATAATAATCTCTTTTGTTTGAAATACACTTTTGCTTAAAGAAATTTTTATTTCCGTTTTGCCATTTACTTCAATCTTTTCTTTGTAAGGTTCATAACCCAGATAAGTTACAAGAAGATTGTAAGTGCCTTTTTTTAGGTTATTAATGACGAATTTCCCGTTACCATTCGAGATGGATTCAATATTACCGGGTTTTAGCTTAATGGTTGCTCCACTTAAAGGTTTATTTTCTTCGTTGGTCACAACCCCATTGATGAGATTTTGTGCATTGATATATGTGAAAGACCATATCAATACCACTAATAAAACTGTACGTTTCATAATTTTAGATTTAGAAATTTACAATATGCAATGGGGGGAGAAAAAACGCGATTCCCTTCGCCGGCATTACCCGGATCAGGTTCATTGGGTGTGATCTCAGCCTTAACGGCACCCCCGATTGCGACCTTATTTTCGTTGCAAATGTAGCAAAAAATATTCCTTTGACTAATTAATAATGGTTTTTGCTGAATTGGATATTAGAAACTAATATCGCGATTGTGAATAAAACAATAAATTTTGAGAAAAAAAAAACCTGCCGATTCGGCAGGTCTTTAATATATCATATAATAAAATTAAGCTGGTTCTTCAACTTTTAATACATCAGCAAAAGCTTTTTTGAATGTTTCTTTTGGTAAAGCACCTGCTGCCATTTGTGGTTGTCCATCTTTTGGAATGAATAGTAATGAAGGAATACTTTGAATTCCGAACATTGCTGCTAGTTCTTTTTGATCTTCTGTATCTACTTTATAGATATCAATAAGACCTTTATATTCATTTGCAAGTTCATCCAATATAGGGGCTACCATTTTACATGGTTGACACCAGTCTGCGTAAAAGTCAATTAAGGCTGGCTTGTCACCTTCAAATTTCCAATCTTTATTATCTTCGAAGTTGAAAATCTTTTCTTTAAATGTCTCCTTAGTTAAAAATTCAGGCATGTCTTTGTTTGTTTTATGAATAAATTTAAATTTCTAGATATGTTGCAAATGGCATGCCATTATAAAAGATTAATTCCATATGAAGGATTGTTAATTTACATGACATTTATACCAATTACAAAACTTAAAAGTTATACTTTTGTTGTTTTTAAAACAAATATTTACGGATGAAGTTTAAAGATTTATCCTCAAATACAGTATTTAAGGCTGTTTCAAATATAGTAACTGAAAATAACCAGCAAGCATATGTTATTGGTGGTTACGTAAGAGATATGTTCCTGGAAAGGCCTTCGAAAGATATAGATATAGTGGTTGAGGGAAGTGGAATTGGGATAGCAAAGCAGGTTGCAAAGTCAATTAGCCACAAAATTAATGTTTCTTATTTCAAGCGTTTTGGGACCGCAATGTTTCAATGGGAGGGGA
>PKTE01000213.1 GCA_002869335.1 Salinivirgaceae bacterium
AAGCGGCTCATGGCCGCTTTTTTTATATCTCTAATATTCTATTTAAAATCAAATTTAATCTAAACAAACTTCCCTTTAAAGCCTAAGACAAGTACATCATCAACCTGCTCATTAGCACCTCTCCATTTATCAAAATTATTTTCGAGTAAAAGCTGTTGCATATCCATATCATGATTAGCAATGGTTAACAAGAAATTCCTAAACCTGTTGTATTTATATTTCTTATTATTTGATCCTCCAAACTGATCAGGGTAGCCATCACTGGTCATATAAAACATCATTTCTTCATTAAATTCGATGTAATGATTATCATACTGAGAATTCTCAAAGTTCTTACCCATACCCACGGGCATTCTATTACCCTTAATCTCTTCCAATTCACCATCAGAAATAACATATAATGAATTTACAGCCCCCGAATATTCAATGGTCATAGTCTCTCTATCAATCATACAAATACCCATATCCATTCCGTCAGCAATTGTATATTGATCATCCTCTTCAGAAGTAAAAAGATCTCTTATGCTTGTATCTAATTGCTTTAAAATATCAGCAGGTTTCCTATAGCTCTCCTGCAATATGGTTTTCTTTAATAATTCAATGGCTATCACAGACATCAAAGCTCCAGGAACACCATGTCCAGTGCAATCCACAGCTGTAACACACACTTTAGGACCAATTTCCACTGCCCAATAAAAATCACCACTGATAATATCCTTTGGTTTGTGCATTACAAATGAATGCGGTAAGATTCGTTTAAAAGCATTTGTAGTTGGAAATAAAGCATGTTGAATCCTACTGGCATATTTCATACTTTCAGTTACATCTTTATGTAGAGTAACTAATCTATCTTTTTGCTTGGCTACTTGCTTAGCTGAAGCCTCTTTTTCCTTTAGAACCTGATTAGTTAATCTCAAACGCTTAGTTCTTGTCTCAATACTAAATAGGATTAACCCAAGAATCATAATAGTATAAATTGTATATGCCCACCAGCTGGCGTACCAAACTCTAGGTACATTAATAGTGATATATGCCACATTTGAACTCCATTTGCGATCAGCATTACTGCCATTTATCTCAATTTTATATACACCTGGCTGTAAATTTGAAAAAGAAGCATAGTTCTGGTTACCCAAATCCAACCATTCTGATCCATTAACCTTATAACGGTATAGATTTTTTCCCGGTGCAGTATGTTCTAGCGCTGAGAAATAAATATTTGTAAGAAAATCTGAGACCTTCAACGAAATGCTAGCCCCAGAATATACTGGAAGCTCCCTTTTACCTTTGTGATTATATATAACAGCTCGGGAAATTTCAACTTCAGGATTAAAATCACTTAATTTGACAGAATCAGGATGAAAATAAGCTACACCACCCTGACCTCCAAAAGCAACTTTTCCATTACTAAATTCATAAACTGCCCCAATATTAAACTCCTCACAGGGCAACCCGTCTGATTTATGAAACTCACTTTTGGAACCATCAATTGTATTATATCTCACAAGCCCACTTCCAGTGCCAACCCATGTATATTGACCCGTATTTTTAATACTATATATTGTCTGCTTTTGTCCAGTCAACTTATGTAAAAAGACTGGATTTTTACTGAAAGGATCATCAATTACATCAAGCCCACTAGAGGTTCCAACCCATAAACGACCTTTCTGATCATAGTCTATAGCATAAATTACATTAGAAGAAATTGTTTTATTATCATCTCTGTTAAAGATGAATCTATCCCAAAAATTATTACGTAAATCAAATCTGAATAATCCATGGCTAGTCCCAACAAAAACCAGGTCGTCTTTTACCAGCTCAATGCTGTATGAGTTAGCTACTCCAATATCTTTATCGATATCAAACATCAATGTCTCTAGTGATTTCTCAACAAAATTATAATGATACAACTCGCCCCCATAGGCAAAATACAGAGCCTTTTTATTGTCTATTTTTACATTATATATATGAAAGTCCAGTGCTTCAAGTTTAGGATGAGATTCACGCTTTAAATGGCCATTTTTATCAAATCTTAAAATATAAACTCCTCGCTCAGTTGCCAGAATCATTCGTCTGCCAATACGTTTTATATTATAAATATTATCGACAGGAATTAATCCATTTGTATTTTGCACATTCAGTACTTCAACCTGACCCGTTTTTCGATTAACTTTATTCAAACCATATTCATATGTACTTAACCAAAAATATTGATCATCGCCAATAATAGAAGAAATCTGATCATCAGAAAGATAATTATTATATGAAACGCGTCTTTCTATTTTAGTAAACTTTTGCTTGGCAATATTGGCCTTAAGAATTCCCTTTCCACTAGTTCCAATCCATAGATTATCACTTTTATCAATGATAGAAGAAGTAACCAAAAATCGATTATAACTAAGAGGGTCATAATTGTAAACCACTTTCGAATGAAATCTATCCTGATCAAATAGATAGAGACCATCCGTCATTGATGCGTAGATTTGATGTTGAGTATTAAAAATAAATGCTTTACTAGTAAACTTCTGAACAAACCTCAAAGATTGATCTGCCTGTAATTCATACAATTTTGAATCAATTACTAAAAACATCTTTTGTTCATATTCAAAAACATCTGTAATGCAATTTGCATTTGAGGGTAAGGATAATTCAAAGAAATCAAATCTTTCAAACACCTTATCAAACATTATAAGCCGATTACCCTTAACAAACCAAATATTCCCACTTTTGCTTTCATATAGGCCTTTTGCAACACAATATTGAAATGATTGATTATTATTGCCAAATGAGAAAATATTAGCCTCAAGATCAACAGGATTAATCCTTACTAAATAATTTGGCAACAGAACCCAAATAAAATTCTTATTGTCGACCAGGAGTTCGCTAACATTGATTTCAGGAAAAACAATTGAATTGGTAGGTAATCCGAAGTGGATAAAACGCTGTTTTCTGCTCTCATACTTATTTAATCCAGTTCGTGTACCTATCCACAAATTATCATAAGCATCTTCAGCTATAGAAGTAATAAAGTCAGAAGAAATAGAAAACTTATCCTCAGGGTTATTGTAAAAACTCTTAAAAGAATAGCCATCAAATCTATTTAAACCATTCTGTGTACCTACCCAACAAAATCCTTTTGAATCAATTAATATGTCATTTACAACACTTTGGGAAAGCCCATCTTGAATATTAATATTTTGCAAATCAACATTGTTCTGAGTGAAAGCATTCAATGTCAAAAGCAACAGTATTATACTCAAGAATCTCATATGGTTAAAGATAGGAAAAATCAGTTAATGTTAAAATGAAAATAAATTCACATGCTCTATAATTCAGCGCCCTTTTCCTTTGCTACCTTTTTAAGAACTTTAGAAGGAGACTCAATAAACGTACCCAAATCAAGAGAACTCCATTTTTGGTCTATTTTATTTATAATCTCATCATTCATTACCACCAAATCTGGCCATGGTCTTTTAAAATCGTCACTATCATTTTTACGCAGTGCATTTACCAACACACAAGACCCCTTAACTTCTATATCACGCACAGGATCGGAATTCCCAAGAGCATACCAGGCAAGAGTATAATTATTTAATCCTTCAAGTTCCTTCTCAACAACCACAATCAAGCCAGAATACTGATCCAGTTTATCAGCAGATTCTTTAAATTCGTTAAAGTCATTTGAGAATATGAAGCAAACACCATCAGAAATCAACCTCATATTCAAACCATCTCTACTAAGAGGCATATTTTTGCCTGTTTTTTCTTTACCTAATGAAGTAGCGTCAATACACAGCTTTCCTCCAACAGATTGAACTGTTGAGGCATGATCTAAAATGTCCAATGGCCCTTTTGAAAACAATAAATCAGTATTCCAATTCACGTTTTGATCTATTTGCTGAATAACTGACTTATAATCTCTAATATCAATATCTTTATCAACGACTACAATATATTTTGTAAACATCATTTGTCCGGCACCCCATAAAGAACTTGCAATTTTAAAGGCTTGTCCCGGATAGGTAATATCAGCAGAAACAACCACAAGGTTATGCACCACACCAGCAACAGGCATATGCATATCCTTCACTTCAGGAGCAATACCGATTTGCAATGGCTTCAAAAATAATTTCTCAGAAATCTCACCTAAAAAAGCATCCTCCATTGGTGGAACACCAACAATTGTTGCAGGATAAATAGCTCCTTTACGATGTGTGATACAAGTAACATGAAATTTTGGATAGTAATCTGCTAATGAATAAAATCCTGTATGATCGCCAAAAGGACCTTCCCAAACTAATTCTTCAGAAGGATCAACATACCCTTCGATAACTATATCAGCATCATTAGGCACATACAAATCATTAGTAATACACTTCACTAACTCCACTGATTTATTGCGGATAAAACCAGCAATTATGTATTCATCAAATTGATCTGGCGCTGGAGCGGTAGCCGCATAAGTATACACCGGATCACCACCTAAAACTACACTAATAGGCATTTTCTCTCCCCGATCTTTATATGCATTATAATGTCGCGCCCCCACTTTATGTCTGTGCCAGTGCATACCAGTCGTATTTTCAGACATTTGTTGCAAACGATACATGCCAATATTTCGCATGCCTGTATCGGGGTCAACAGTATTTACAATTGGATATGTAATAAATGGACCTCCATCAAAGGGCCAACAAGTCAATATTGGTAGCTTATTTAAATCAGGCGAAGTATTAATCACCTCTTGGCAAGCACCTTTCCCTTTTAACTTTTTAGGAAGCATTTTAGCCAGTCCGGCCAACTTGGGAACCATTTTAATTTTTTGCAGTAGGTTATCTGGCTGCTGATTAAGCATTTTGAAAAGCGCTTCTATTCGATCAACAAATTCATCTGAAGACTCAATATTTAGCGCGAGATTCATTCGCCGGTTGTTTCCAAAAGCATTTATAAGTAAAGGAAATTCTGTACCATTATTATTAAAAAGAAGAGCTTTTCCCCCATCCGCTTCTTTACTGAAACGATCAGTAATCTCTGTAATCTCAAGTTTGGGATCTACAAATTCATCAATCTCAATTAATTGACCTTCCTCTTTTAATTTCGCTATAAAATCAGATAAACCATTATAACTCATAGGCAAAAAAAGGGCATGATACCAGAAAGTACCATGCCCATATTTAGATATTAATTATTACTTAACATATTTAAAGCTCGAACCTGGGAAAATCGCCATATCTTCAAGCATTTCTTCAATACGTAATAATTGATTGTATTTTGCAATACGATCAGAACGTGAAGCCGAACCAGTCTTAATTTGACCTGTATTTAATGCTACAGCTAAATCAGCAATAGTAGTATCTTCTGTTTCACCAGAACGGTGAGAAATAACAGCTGTCATACCATTTTTATGCGCCAATGAAACTGCATCAATAGTTTCAGTTAAAGTACCAATTTGGTTAACCTTAATCAAAATTGAATTAGCAGCTTTAGTATCGATACCTTTTTGTAAACGTTTTGTATTTGTTACAAATAAATCATCACCAACAATCTGACAACGGTCGCCAATAGCTGCAGTTAGTTTTGTCCAACCTTCCCAATCTTCTTCAGCTAAACCATCCTCGATAGAGATAATAGGATACTTGTCAACTAACTCTTGCCAGTACTCAACCATTTGCTCTGAAGTGCGTTCTTCACCGTTTGATTCAAACACATACAATTTACGATCTGCATCATAAAACTCAGTTGACGCAGGGTCAAGAGCAATATAAATATCCTTACCAGGCTTGTAACCAGCTTTTTCAATTGCTGTAATTACATAATCCAATGCCTCTGTGTTACTATTCAATCCTGGAGCAAAGCCACCTTCGTCACCTACGTTTGTAGCATGACCGTTATCGTGTAATACTTTTTTAAGGTTATGGAAAACCTCTGCACCCATTTGCAAAGCTTCAGAAAAAGTCTGAGCTCCAACAGGCATCACCATAAATTCCTGAATATCGATTTTATTATCAGCATGCGAACCACCATTTAAGATGTTCATCATTGGTACTGGTAATGTTTTAGCGTTTACACCACCTAAATAGCGGTATAAATCCTGACCTGAAGTTAAAGCAGCAGCTTTAGCACAAGCCAAAGATACACCTAGCATAGCATTTGCACCTAAAGCTGATTTATTATCAGTTCCGTCCAAATCTATCATAGCCTGGTCAATTGCAGCCTGATCAAAAATGAAGAAACCATTAAGTTCTTCATTAATTTTCGTATTAACGTTATTAACAGCGGTAAGAACGCTTTTTCCTAAATACATATTTTTATCGCCATCACGCATTTCGTGAGCTTCAAAAGCTCCTGTAGAAGCTCCTGAAGGAACTGCCGCGCGACCAAGCACACCCTGATCTGTGATTACATCTACTTCAATCGTTGGGTTTCCTCTTGAATCAAGAATTTGTCTAGCAAAAATTTTAGCAATGTGTGCCATAATGTTACTTTTAAGTTACTAATACATGAAATATCTCACTATACTTATTTTTCCTGAAGTTAATCAGGATAAAATTATTATTCAAAAATAAAGGGATAAAGTTAATTCTTTATCCCTTTTAAATATGAACTTATAATTAATTTTATTTGTTCTCTTCAGCACCTTCAGCATCTTTTTTATCATCTTTTGCTTCAGGTTTTTCTTCTTTCTTAGGAGCAGCCTTTTTCTTAGCTTCAGTTTTAGGCTTCTCTTCTTTCTTTGCAGTTTCTGCTTTAGCCTTAGGCTCTGCCTTTGGTTTAGCAGCAGCTTTAGGTTTAGCCTCTGCTTTAGGCTCTTTTTTAGCTTCTGCTTTAGGCTTAGCCTCTGCTTTAGGTTTCTCTTCAGCTTTAGCTTCTGCTTTTGGAGCTTCCTCAGTTTTTGGCTCTTCAACTTGTGTTTCAACTGTTGCATCAGCTGTATTAGCTTGAGCTTCAGTAGTTGGTTTTTTCTTGCGACGTCTACGAGATGAAGAAGATTTGCTAGATTTAGAATCCTTCAACATGTTTTCGTTATAATCTACAAGTTCGATATAACACATTTCAGCGTTATCACCTAAACGTGTTCCAATTTTTAGAATACGTGTATATCCTCCTGGACGATCACCAACTTTCACAGCCACATCTCTGAATAATTCAGATACAATATGCTTATTTTGTAAATAGCTAAATACAACTCGACGTGAGTGAGTAGAATCTACTTTTGATTTAGTAATCAATGGTTCTACAAATGAACGTAAAGCTTTAGCCTTTGGCACAGTTGTTTTTATGCGCTTATGCATAATCAAAGAAGAAGCCATATTAGATAGCATAGCATTTCTATGACCATGCTTACGTCCTAAATGGTTAAATTTTTTATTGTGTCTCATCTTTAACTGTCCTTGTCTAGTTTATACTTGCCTATATCCATTCCGAAGTTAAGGCTCATATTGCCTAATAATTCTTCTAACTCTGTAAGTGATTTCTTACCAAAGTTGCGGAATTTCAATAAGTCATTTTTGTTATATACTACAAGATCACCCAATGTTTCTACATCAGCTGCTTTAAGGCAATTCAATGCTCTAACAGAAAGATCTAAATCGATCAATTTCGTTTTAAGAAGTTGTCTTGTATGCAACACTTCTTCATCGAATTCCTCATTTCCGTAATCTTCATCATTATCCAATGTAATTTTCTCATCTGAGAATAACATGAAATGATAAATAAGGATTTTTGCTGCTTCTTTCAATGCATCTTTTGGATGAATTGATCCATCTGTAGTGATTTCAAAAACTAATTTTTCATAATCAGTTTTTTGCTCTACCCTATAATTTTCAACGTCAAACTTTACGTTTTTAATAGGTGTAAAGATGGAATCAGTAGCTATAACACCAATTTCATTATCTTCTTTAAAATTCTCTTCAGCCGGAACATATCCTCTACCTTTTTCGACTGTTACATCCATTTGAAGTTTAACATCAGACTCCATATCACAAATGATTAGGTCTTGATTAAGAACTTCAAAATTAGTAAGGTACTTATTCATATCACCGGCGACAAATTTATTCTGGCCGCTTATTGTAACTGTAAATTTTTCGTTTTCTTGTTCCTCAACAATTCTTTTTAAACGAACTTGTTTAAGGTTTAAAACAATTTCAGTTACATCCTGAATGACACCAGGAATTGATGAAAATTCGTGATCTACACCTTCAATTTTTACCGATGTAATGGCAAAACCTTCTAAAGAAGACAATAATATGCGGCGTAGTGCATTTCCAATAGTCATTCCATAACCCGGCTCAAGCGGACGGAATTCGAATTTACCGAAAGCGTCATCAGCTTCGAGCATAATGACTTTATCTGGCTTTTGAAAAGCTAAAATGGCCATAAATAAATCTTTTTACTTAGAATACAATTCAACGATTAACTGCTCTTGAATGTTTTCAGGAATCTCTTCACGCTCTGGAATATTGATAAATTTTCCAGTTAATGTTTCCTGATCCCATTCTAACCAGGCATACTTATTAGAGTGATTAGTTGATAGTGATTCAGAAATCACAAGAAGTGATTTTGATTTTTCACGTACACCAATAATATCACCTTTTTTAACCTGATATGAAGGAATGTTAACAACTTCACCGTTAACTGTGATGTGACGATGGTTTACCAACTGACGAGCACCTGCTCTTGTAGGGCTAACACCCATGCGATAAACAACGTTATCCAATCTTGCTTCAAGCAATTGAAGTAATTCAACACCTGTTACTCCTTTACTACGTTGTGCTCTTTTAAATAAGTTACGGAACTGACGCTCCAACACACCGTAAGTATATTTTGCTTTTTGTTTTTCAGCTAACTGAATACCATATTCAGATTGCTTTTTTCTTTTTCTGGCTGCTCCGTGCTCTCCAGGTGGGTAATTTTTTCTTTCCAGATATTTGTCTGGTCCAAAAATCGGCTCACCGAATTTACGGGCAATTTTTGTTTTTGGTCCTGTATATTTTGCCATGATTAATTTCTTTTATTAACTTAAATTATACTCTTCTACGCTTAGGTGGTCTACAACCATTGTGTGGCAGAGGAGTTTTGTCAATAATTTCTGTTACAATGATACCTTCATTGTGCAAGGTACGGATAGCAGATTCACGACCGGCACCAGGGCCTTTTACGTAAACCTTAACTTTGCGCATACCTGCATCTTTGGCAACTTTTGCACAATCCGCTGCGGCTACCTGAGCAGCATACGGAGTGTTCTTTTTAGAACCTCTAAATCCCATCTTACCAGCTGAAGACCAGCTTACAACTTGTCCATCTGAGTTGGTAAGTGTTATAATGATGTTGTTAAAGGACGAGTGTATAAAAGCCATACCTGCGGCTTCAACCTTAACAACACGCTTTCTACTTGTCTTAGACTTCTGTGCCATATCCTAACTCTCCTATTTGGTAGCTTTCTTTTTATTAGCAACTGTTTTTTTCTTTCCTTTTCTAGTACGGGCGTTATTTTGTGTATTTTGACCGCGTACAGGCATACCATTACGATGACGGATACCTCTATAACTAGCGATATCCATTAAACGCTTGATGTTCATCTGAACCATTGAGCGCAATTCTCCCTCTAAGGTATATTGTTCGTTTATAATTGAACGCAAAGAGGCAATTTGATCATCGGTCCAGTCTTTCACCTTTGTATCTTCAGGTATATCGGCTTTTTTCAATATATCCTTAGCTGTACTGTTTCCAATACCATAAATATATGTTAAACCAATTACACCTCTTTTGTTTTTAGGTAAATCAACCCCAACAATACGTGCCATATATTAATCTTTTAATTTGTTAAGTTTAAATTATCCCTGACGTTGTTTGAATTTGGGATTTTTCTTGTCTATCACATAAAGACGTCCTTTACGACGTACTATTTTGCTGGTTGAACTACGCTTTTTTACTGATGCTCTTACTTTCATTTTAATTAATTTTTGTATCGAAAAGTAATTCGACCTTTGGTTAAATCATAAGGCGACATCTCCACCTTTACTCTATCTCCAGGTAGTATTTTAATGTAATGCATTCTCATTTTCCCTGAAATATGAGCAGTAATAACGTGACCATTTTCCAACTCTACGCGAAACATTGCGTTCGAAAGAGCTTCAATAATAGTACCGTCTTGTTCAATTGATGGTTGCTTTGCCATAATACCTTTTTTAAATCACTGATCTTTTGCCTTTAATGCGTCCTGATTTTAACAATCCATCATAATGACGCATCAATAAATGACTTTCTATTTGCTGTAATGTATCAAGAACTACACCAACCATAATTAGTAAGGACGTACCTCCGTAAAAGTTGGCAAACTGATTGTTTACTCCAGCCAGAACCGCGATTGCTGGTAATATTGCAACGATAGCCAGGAATATTGACCCTGGTAAAGTAATTCTTGACATAATGGTGTCGATAAACTCAACAGTTTTCTTCCCAGGTTTAACACCAGGAATAAAACCTCCATTCTTTTTCATATCTTCAGCCATCTGTTTAGGATTTACAGTAATTGCTGTATAGAAATAAGTAAATCCAATAATCAGTAATGCAAATGTAATGTTATAAACCAAACTAGTGTAATCTGCAAATGCAGCGCCAAGTCCTCCTAAGCTTTCACTATCAGCAAAACCTACCAAAACTACTGGCACAAACATAAGTGCCTGAGCAAAGATAATAGGCATTACACCTGATGCGTTCACTTTTAAAGGAATGTATTGACGTACGCCACCGTATTGTTTATTCCCAACAATTCTTTTTGCATATTGTACTGGAATTTTACGTGTTCCCTGCACTAGCAAAATAGTTAGAAGAATAATAACACCTAGCATAATCATCTCTACAAGAAATAGTACAAGACCACCACCTTGATCTTCAACACGTGAACCGAATTCCGCAACAAGCGAGAACGGCAATCGTGCTATAATTCCGATCATAATAATAAGTGATATACCATTTCCGATACCCCTATCGGTAATTTTTTCTCCAAGCCACATTACAAACATAGTACCTGCAGTCAGTATAATCACTGATGATATGGTAAAATATGTTCCTTTAAGCATAAATGCTGCAGGAGGTAACTGTGCATGCAGGTTAGCAATGTAACCAGGTGCTTGTAATAAAAGAATAATTACTGTAAGGTAACGTGTAATTTGATTTATTTTTCTACGTCCGCTTTCACCTTCTCTTTGTAGTCTTTGGAAATATGGAATTGCCATACCCAAAAGTTGAACAACAATAGAGGCTGAGATGTAGGGCATTATACCCAAAGCAAAAATAGAAGCTTTAGAAAATGCTCCTCCTGAAAACATATCCAGCAACCCCATTACACCACTTGATGTTTGCTGTTGCAAATTCTCAAGCATGTTTGGATTAATTCCAGGTAAGGATACATGTGCTCCTAATCGGTAAACAAGCAAAAGACCTAATGTTGTTAGGATTCGATTACGCAAATCCTCAATTCTCCAAATGTTTTTGATTGTTTCAATAAAACGTTTCATTCATCAAATTTTTTCTGCGGTTCCTTCTTGTGCTTCAATGGCTTCCTTAGCTGATTTTGAAAAAGCATCAGCTTTAACGGTTAATTTTTTTGTTAAACTTCCGTTTCCAAGAATTTTAATTAGTTCATTTTTTGAAGCCAGACCTTTATCTATCAATACTGCTTTATCAATAGTGTCAAGGCTGTACTTTTCTGCTAAAGTCTCGAGTGTACTAAGGTTGATTGCTTTATATTCAACTCGTGCACGGTTATGAAAACCGAATTTAGGTACACGACGTTGAAGTGGCATCTGACCTCCTTCGAACCCGATCTTTTTGGAGTATCCTGAACGAGATTTTGCTCCTTTGTGCCCTCTTCCGGCTGTGTCACCATACCCAGAACCTTCTCCACGTCCAAGACGCTTCGAATCTTTACTTTTCTGAGCAGGTTTCAGGTTACTTAAATCCATATCATCAAAATTTAATTGATTTCTTCAATTGTTACCAAATGCTCTACCTTCTTTATCATACCACGAATCACTTGATTATCTTCGTGTTCAACAGTATGACGAATTCTTTTCAAACCCAAAGCATCTATCGTTTTTTTCTGACGCTGTGTAGAGCCAATTTTACTTCGTGTTTGTGTTATTCTGATTTTAGCCATGATTCTAGATTTCTATCCGTTAAATACTTTTTCAAGCGAAACACCTCTTTCATTGGCTACGGTATATGCATCACGCATTTCCATTAAACCTTTCAATGTTGCTTTTACCACATTGTGAGGGTTTGAAGAACCTTTAGATTTGGCCAATACATCTTTAACACCCACACTCTCCAATACTGCACGCATCGCACCACCAGCTTTTACACCGGTACCACTAGATGCTGGTCTCATTAATACATGAGCTCCACCATAGCGAGCAATTTGTTCGTGAGGAATAGTATCATTAATGATTGGAACTTTAACCAGGTTCTTTTTAGCGTCTTCGATAGCTTTCGAAATGGCGGTTGTTACTTCACCCGCTTTTCCAAGCCCATGACCAACAATACCATTTTCGTTTCCAACAACAACAATGGCTGCAAAACTAAACGTACGTCCACCTTTTGTTACTTTGGTTACACGATTAATGGCAACTAGACGGTCTTTTAAATCTAAATCGCTCGTTTTGATTCTTCTTATTCCTGACATAAGCTTAAAATTTTAATCCTCCTTTTCTGGCACCTTCAGCTAATGCTTTCACTCTACCATGGTACAAGAAACCATTTCGATCGAAAACGATTTTTTCAATGCCTTTTTCAACAGCGATTTTTGCAATGCGTTCTCCAACAGCTGTTGCAATTTCGCTCTTATTTCCTTTAGCTTCAGCAAGTTCTTTATCTTTTGAACTGGCTGCTACCAAAGTCTGGCTATTTACATCGTCTATAACTTGCACGCTTATATGTTTATTACTGCGGTATACAGACATACGTGGCATCTCCGGAGTACCAAAAGTGTTTTTCCGGATGCGTTTTTTGATTTTTAATCTTCTCTTCTGCTTATCAAAAGCCATAATTCTTAATTTAAATCATTACACACTTGCTGCAGATTTACCTGCTTTTCTGCGAATCACTTCACCTACAAATTTAATTCCTTTTCCTTTGTATGGTTCTGGTTTACGCAATGAGCGGATTTTGGCAGCCACTTGTCCGATTAATTGCTTATCGCAACTTTCTAGCGTTACAAATGGGTTAGATCTTTTCTCTGTTTTTGCCGTTACCTTAACTTCATCAGGAAGTTGGAAGTATACGTTGTGCGAAAAACCAATACTTAATTCAAGTAATTGGCCATTAGCATCTGCACGATATCCTACTCCAACTAATTCTAATTCAATCTTATAGCCTTTAGAAACTCCTTCGACCATATTATTAACAAGGGAACGGTAAAGCCCATGCATTGAACGCTGCTCTTTTGTTTCGCTGGGTCGAACTAAAGTTATCTCGTTATCTTCGATTTTAACTTCAATTCCGCCTTTCACTTCCTGAGATAGTTCTCCTTTTGGACCTTTAACTGTTACAACGTTGTTTTTATCAACATTTACAGTTACTCCCTCAGGTATCGTTATTGGCAATTTACCTATTCGTGACATTTCTTTACTTTTTTAATATACGTAACATAAAACTTCACCACCCGTATTGTTTCTGCGGGCCTCTTTATCAATCATAACACCTTTTGAAGTGCTAAGAATTGCTATACCAAGACCATTCAAAATACGGGGTATCTCCTGTGTTCCAGCGTATTTACGCAATCCAGGACGACTAACGCGTTGTAATTCTTTAATTACAGGCTCTTTTGTATCTTTATTATACTTAAGGGCAATTTTGATAGTTCCTCTAGGACCTTTATCTTCAAATTTATAATTCAAGATATATCCTTGATCGAAAAGAATTTTTGTAATTGCTTTTCGCATGTTAGAAGCAGGAACTTCAACAACTTTATGTTTTGCCATCGACGCGTTGCGTACTCGTGTTAAAAAATCACCTATTGGATCAGTAATCATTTTTCTTCAATTTAAATATTACCAACTTGCTTTTTTAATTCCGGGAATTAAACCATTATTGGCCATTTCACGGAAGTTAATTCTACTAATTCCAAACTGACGCATATATCCTTTTGGCCTTCCGGTCAATTGGCAACGGTTATGTAAACGAACCGGTGATGCGTTTTTAGGTAATTTTTGCAACCCTTCATAATCACCTTCAGCTATTAAGCGCGCGCGTTTTTCGGCGTATTTAGCAACGAGTTTTGCGCGTTTTCTCTCTCTCGCTTTCATTGATTCTTTAGCCATAACCTAACTCTTTTTTGCGTTTTTAAATGGAATACCAAAATGCTTCAAAAGTGCATAACCTTCTTCATCAGTTGGAGCACTTGTAACAAAAGTAATATCCATTCCAAGAATATGATTGATCTTATCGATATCAATTTCCGGAAAAATGATTTGCTCTGTTATACCCAATGAGTAGTTACCACGTCCGTCTAATTTTGAGTTTACTCCTTTAAAGTCTCTGATTCGAGGTAAAGAAATAGAAATTAATCTATCTAAAAACTCATACATTTTATCACGACGTAAAGTAACAGTTACACCAATTGGCATATGTTTTCTTAACTTAAAATTGGAAATATCGCGTTTTGAAAGTGTTTGAATAGCTTTCTGGCCTGCAATTGCAGACAATTCATTTTGTGCATTCTCAACAATCTTTTTATCCGCTACAGCTTGTCCAACTCCCTGGTTAAGCACTATTTTTTCCAATCGCGGTACCTGCATTACACTTTTGTAATTAAACTCTTTCATAAGAGCAGGTACGATTTCATCTTTGTATTTCTTTTCTAAATTCGGAACGTAAGCCATTATTTGATCTCCTCTCCTGATTTTTTGGAATAACGTACCAATTTGTTTTTATCATCCAGCTTGCGACCAATTCTAGTTGGCTCTCCTGATTTTGGATCTAAATGCATCAAATTCGAAATGTGAATTGAAGCTTCTTTTTTAACGATTCCGCCATTAGGATTGTCAGCATTAGGCTTAGTGTGTTTAGACATCATATTAACGCCTTCCACTATCGCGCGCTGTTTTTTTACATCCACTTCAAGGACACGTCCTTTTGAACCTTTGGATTCTCCAGAGTTTACAAAGACAGTGTCTCCTTTTTTAATATGTAGTTTCTTACGCATGGCTTTAATTTTTATAAAACTTCTGGTGCCAATGAAACAATTTTCATATTTCTCTCACGCAGCTCACGAGGAATTGGCCCGAAAATACGGGTTCCTCTAATTTCTCCGGCTTGGTTTAAAAGGACACATGCGTTATCATCAAATCTGATGTAAGATCCATCAGGACGACGTACTTCTTTTTTAGTACGAACAACGATGGCACGACTAATTGTACCTTTTTTCATTTCGCCAGAAGGCAATGCATTTTTAACTGTAACCATAATTTGGTCACCAATGCTTGCGTACTTCTTTTTTGAGCCACCAAGCACACCGATGCAAAGCACTTCTTTAGCACCACTATTATCGGCAACTGCTAATCTTGTTTCGGTTTGTATCATGGTTACTTAGCTCTTTCAATTATTTCTACTAATCTCCAGTTCTTTGTTTTGCTTAATGGACGTGTTTCCATTATGCGCACAACATCACCTGTATTACATGTATTCTCCTCATCATGGGCTTTAAACTTCGAAGTTTTATTGATAAACTTACCATAGATGGGGTGTCTCATTTTTCGACGTACTGCCACGACGATGGATTTTTCCATTTTGTCGCTAACGACAATACCTACACGTTCTTTACGCAAATTTCTCTTTTCCATCATCTAGAAATTATTCGTTTGTTTTATTAACTTCTCGCTGACTTTTTTCTGTAAGTAAGCGAGCAACATCTCGACGTACATTTTTAATCTGGTTTGGATTTTCCAGAGGTGATACGGCATGGTTCAATTTCAATCTTGTGAGCATATTTTGAGTATCTTCGATACGTTCGATAAGCTCCTTATCCGTCAATTCTTTTACTTCTGACATTTTCATAGCACAAAATCTTAATTTTATTCTACGTAATCTCTACGTACTACAAATTTGGTACGTACCGGCAATTTTTGTGCCGCTAAACGTAATGCTTCTTTTGCAATGTGCAATGGTACACCTTCGGCTTCGATAATAATCCGACCTGGGGTTACGGGTGCTACAAAACCTTCTGGTGCTCCTTTTCCTTTACCCATCCTAACCTCTGCAGGTTTTTTAGATATTGGTTTATCAGGAAAGATGCGGATCCAAGTTTGACCTTGACGTTGCATATATCTGGTCACAGCAACCCTGGCAGCTTCAATTTGGCGCCCGGTTAACCAGTGACTATCTAAGGTTTTAATTCCAAAAGAGCCAAACGCAAGTTGGTTACCTCTTTGAGAATTACCTTTCATTCTACCTTTCTGGACTCTACGGTGTTTAGTCTTTTTTGGCTGTAACATTTCTACTTAAAATTTAAAAGTTACTTCTTTCTTCTTTTACCACCAGTTTTACGGTTACTTGCCTGTCCCACATTTGGAGATAGGTCTCTTTTACCGAAAACTTCACCTTTAAAAATCCACACTTTCACACCAAGCAACCCAACTTTAGTAAGTGCTTCACCCAAAGCATAATCGATATCAGCGCGAAGTGTATGCAAAGGAATACGACCTTCTTTATATGTTTCAGTACGTGCCATTTCAGCACCACCTAAACGTCCGCTAATTTGTACTTTTATACCTAGGGCACCCATTCTAAGAGATGATGCAATTGCCATTTTTATTGCACGACGGTATGATACGCGTCCTTCTAATTGACGTGCGATATTGTTAGCAACTAACGTAGCATCAAGCTCTGGGCGTTTAATTTCAAAAATGTTGATTTGTACTTCCTTTTTGGTCAGTTTTTTCAACTCCTCTTTCAATTTGTCAACTTCCTGACCACCTTTTCCAATAATAATACCCGGACGGGCAGTATGTATTGTAATTGTGATTAGCTTAAGTGTACGTTCAAGAACTATTCTTGATATACTTGCTTTAGCTAAACGTGCTTTAAGATACGTTCTGATTTTGTTATCTTCAACTAGCTTTTCTTCTTGACGTGCTCCGCCAAACCAGTTAGATTCCCATCCTCTGATGTATCCTAATCGATTTCCTATTGGATTAGTCTTTTGTCCCATCGAATTTACTCTTTTTCAGTTTGATTATAACTATCCAATACAATTGTCACGTGGTTAGAACGCTTTCTGATTCTGTGCGCACGTCCTTGTGGCGCAGGTCTTAGGCGTTTTAGTATTCTTGCTGAATCCACATAAGCTTCTTTTACAAAAAGATTAGCTTCTTCCAGACGTACACCTTCGTTTTTATTCTCCCAGTTAGCGATTGCACTTTTAAGCAATTTTTCAACTCTTCTGGCAGCGTCTTTTGGTGTATATCTTAGGATATCAAGTGCTTCATTTACTTCAACTCCACGTATTAAATCTACAACCAATCTCATTTTGCGAGGAGAGGTTGGACAATTGCGTAGAACGGCATAGTAACGGTTTTTCCGTTCTTCTTTTAGTTTTTCTGCTCGTATTCTCTTTTTTGCACCCATTGTTTCTATCGTTTTTTAATTATCGCTGTTTACCACCGTGTCCGCGGAACTGACGAGTTGGTGCAAATTCACCTAATTTGTGTCCCACCATGTTTTCTGTGATATATACAGGAATAAATTTATTACCATTGTGAACGGCAATGGTGTGCCCTACAAAATCCGGCGATATCATTGAAGCGCGAGCCCAAGTTTTAATAACCGTTTTCTTAGTTCCTTCGTTCATTTTAAGAACTTTGCGGTCTAGCTTATAATCGATAAAAGGGCCTTTTTTTAATGATCTACTCATATCTTCTCAGTTATTCATTATTTTTTACGACGCTCAACAATAAACTTGTTAGAATACTTCTTAGGCTTACGAGTTTTATAACCTTTAGCCATAAGTCCTTTACGTGAACGTGGGTGTCCTCCACTTGAACGACCTTCTCCACCACCCATTGGGTGATCAACAGGGTTCATTACTACACCACGTACGCGTGGGCGTCTTCCTTTCCAGCGGCTTCTTCCCGCTTTTCCTGATCTTTCAAGGCTATGATCTGGGTTCGATACTGAACCGATTGTAGCCTTGCAAGTGGTCAATACTAAACGCACTTCACCTGAAGGTAATTTAATAGAGGCATATTTTCCGTCTCTCGATACCAACTGTGCATAAGTTCCTGCACTTCTGGCTAGTATTGCACCTCCACCTGGCTTAAGCTCGATGGCATGAATAATAGTTCCTAAAGGTATTTCAGATAAGTAGAGAGAATTACCAACTTCAGGAGCAATTCCTTTTCCTGAATTGATTGTTTGGTCTACTTGAATACCATTAGGTGCAATAATGTAGCGTTTTTCGCCATCAGTATACTCTACTAATGCGATACGCGCTGTACGATTTGGATCATATTCAACAGTCTTTACCGTGCCTTCTACGCCTTCTTTATCACGAAGGAAGTCAATTACACGATATTTCTGTTTATGGCCTCCACCTATATATCTCATTGTCATCCGTCCTTGGTTATTACGACCTCCAGACTTTTTCTTTGGCCTTAACAATGACTTTTCAGGTGTCGAAGTGGTAACCATATCAAAGTTACTCACAATCTTGTGTCTTTGTCCTGGTGTAACAGGTTTAAGTTTTCTTAATCCCATCTTTCAATTTTAGATATTGCTGTAAAAATCGATTGTTTGTCCGTCCTGCAATGTCACGATTGCCTTTTTGAAGGCAGGTTTACGTCCAGAGACAACACCAGCTTTGGTGTATCTCATTTGGTGACGACCTCCATAGCGCATTGTATTTACAGAGTCGACCTTTACTTCATACATTTCTTCAACCGCCTGACGAATTTGACCTTTTGTAGCTCTTACGTCCACAACAAACCCGTACTGATTTAAACTCTCAGTTTTGGCAGTCATCTTCTCTGTAATGATAGGCTTTTTCAAAATTTCCATTGCTTCTCTATTTTTCAAAAACTTCTTCAATACGTTTTATCATACCCTCTGTCAACACTAATGTATTGGTATTAAGGATATTGTACGTCATCAACCCATTTTCCTCAACTACTTTAGACTGAGGTAAATTTCGCGCCGACAAATATATATTTTTATTTGATTCGGCAAGAACAAAAAGTGACTTTTTATCACTAATTTTCAGATTATTAAGGATTGAAACGAATTCTTTAGTTTTCGCTTGTTCCATGTTAAAGTCCTCAATAACAATAATCTGATTCTCTTTTGCTTTATAGCTAAGGGCTGATTTACGAGCCAATAATTTTACTTTTTTATTGACTTTATCACTGTAATTTCTTGGTCTTGGACCGAATACACGACCACCACCTCTAAAAACAGGAGACTTAATGCTACCAGCACGTGCTGTACCAGTTCCTTTTTGTCTCTTCAATTTTTTAGTACTTCCAGCGATTTCTGCACGCTCTTTTGCTTTGTGCGTACCTTGACGTTTATTAGCCATGTGGCCTTTTACATCGAGGTAGATTGCATGATCGTTTGGCTCAATGCCAAAGATAGAATCTTTCAATTCTACTTTGCGACCAGTGTCTTTTCCTTTAATATCTTTTACTACTACTTCCATTAGTTCTCGATTATTAAGTATGATCCTTTAGCTCCTGGCACAGAACCTTTAACTATAAGAAGGTTACTTTCAGGAATAATTTTAATTACTCTAAGGCTCAAAACCTTAACTTTTTGACCACCGGTACGTCCGGCCATCCTCATACCTTTGAAAACTTTTGAAGGATCCGATGATGCTCCAATTGAACCGGGTGCTCTCATACGGTTATGCTGACCGTGAGTTGCATCGTTCACTCCTCGAAATCCATGGCGTTTTACAACACCCTGAAATCCTTTACCTTTAGAAATACCGGTTATATCAACCCAAGTATCATCTTTGAAAAGCTCAACATTAACTACATCGCCTAATTTATAGTCACCGTTGAAAGTTGTAAATTCAACAAGACGTCTTTTAGGTGTAGCGTTAGCTTTTTTAAAGTGTCCAAGCTCCGGTTTGTTCGAACTTTTTTCTTTTTTGTCCTCAAACCCGAGTTGTAATGCTTCGTAACCGTCGCTATCGACGGTTTTCACCTGTGTTATTACACAGGGTCCAGCTTCGATCACAGTGCATGGAAGATTTTTTCCCTCGGCACTGAAAACCGATGTCATTCCGATTTTTTTTCCAATTAATCCAGCCATAATCTGATTTAATTATCACACTTTAATTTCAACTTCTACTCCACTAGGAAGTTCAAGTTTCATTAAAGCATCAATGGTTTTTGCTGTTGAACTGTAAATGTCGAGCAAACGCTTGTACGAAGACAATTCAAATTGCTCGCGTGATTTTTTGTTCACAAATGTTGAACGCAATACGGTAAAAATACGCTTACGTGTTGGAAGCGGAATAGGGCCACTTACCACCGCACCGGTAGTTTTTACCGTTTTAACGATCTTCTCAGCCGATTTATCAACCAAATTGTGGTCATACGACTTGAGTTTGATACGAATTTTTTGGCTCATATTCTCCTGTTATTTATAATAGATCTGTTCTTCCTTTTACTTTCTCAAGTACATCCAATGCAATATTGTTAGGTACTTGCTCGTAATGAGAAAATTCCATTGTTGAGGTTGCACGACCAGACGAAATAGTACGCAAAACTGTTACATAACCAAATTTCTCTGATAATGGCACTTTAGCTTTAACAACTCTAGCACCTGCTTTTTCGTCCATAGCTTCAACATTTCCTCTACGCTTGTTAAAGTCACTAATGATATCACCCATGTATTCTTCTGGAGTAACAACTTCAGCAGCCATTATAGGCTCCATTAGAATAGGTTTTGCTTTAGATGCAGCAGCCTTGAATGCTTGTTTTGCACAAACCTCAAAAGAGAGCTGATCTGAATCTACTGCATGGTATGATCCATCGATTAGTGTAACTTTCAGACTATCCATTGAAAATCCTGCCAATGGTCCGTTATTCATAGCTTCTTTGAAACCTTTTTCCACTGATGGAATATATTCACGAGGAATATTACCTCCTTTGATTTCATCGATGAATTCAAGACCTGGTTTTTCAGGATCTCCTGGTTCAATTCTTACTTGAATATCGGCAAATTTACCTCGACCACCAGATTGTTTTTTAAACACCTCACGATGATCAACTGATAGTGTAATTGCCTCTTTATATTTAACCTGAGGTTCACCCTGGTTAGCTTCTACTTTAAATTCACGCTTCAAACGGTCAATAATAATTTCAAGGTGAAGTTCACCCATTCCACTAATAATTGTTTGACCTGAATCATGATCTGTTCTAACTTGGAATGTAGGATCCTCTTCGGCTAATTTTGCAAGAGCGACATCCAATTTATCAACATCAGCCTGAGTTTTAGGCTCAATAGCTACTGAGATAACTGGATCAGGGAAATCCATTTGCTCTAGAGCAATAGGACTATTAGTAGCACTTAAAGTATCACCTGTACGAATTGCTTTGAAACCTACACCTGCAACGATCTCACCAGCGCCAACCTGATCGATTGGATTTTGCTTGTTAGCGTGCATTTGGAAAAGACGTGAAATACGTTCTTTTTTTCCTGTTCTTACATTAAGAACCTGGTCTCCAGCTTTAAGTACACCAGAATAGATACGCATAAAACACAAACGACCTACATATGGATCAGTAGCAATTTTAAATGCTAAAGCAGCCAATGGCTCATCGTCGCTAGTATTTCTGATAATTTCTTTTTCAGAATCATCAGGATCAGTACCTGTAACTTGAGGTATATCTAAAGGAGATGGTAGATATGCTGCAACAGCATCCAATAATCTTTGAACTCCTTTATTTTTAAATGCTGAACCACACATCACAGGTGTAATAACCTGATCAATTGTAGCTTTTCTAATTGTATCTTTAAACTCGTCGATAGTGATTGAATCAGGATCTTCGAAATATCTTTCTAGAATTGAATCGTCAGTTTCAGCAATCGCTTCAATAAGATTTGTTCTCCACTCTTCAACTTCGTCAGCCATTTCATCAGGAACATCAATGTATTCATAATTTGTTCCCATTTCCTCGTCATCAACCCAGACAATTGCCTTATTTTCGATAAGGTCAACAATACCTTTGAATTTTTCTTCTGCTCCAATTGGAATTACAATTGGTACAGGATTAGCGTGAAGTTTTTCTCTCATTTGGTTTACAACGCTAAAGAAATCAGCTCCAGTACGATCCATTTTATTAACAAATGCGATACGTGGAACATGATACTTATCAGCTTGTCTCCAAACAGTTTCAGATTGTGGCTCTACACCACCAACTGCGCAATATACTGCCACTGCACCATCTAAAACACGCAATGAACGCTCTACTTCTACAGTAAAGTCAACGTGTCCGGGAGTGTCAATAATATTAATTTTGTGCTCGTTACCATTGTATTTCCAAAAACAGGTAGTTGCCGCAGAAGTAATTGTAATACCTCTCTCCTGTTCTTGCTCCATCCAGTCCATGGTAGCAGCACCATCGTGCACTTCACCAATACGGTGTGTAATACCCGTATAATAAAGTATTCGCTCGGTAGTTGTTGTTTTTCCCGCATCGATATGCGCCATGATACCGATATTGCGATTAAATTCTAATTTGTTTGCCATCGTATATTATAGAAATTTCAAAATTTTAGAAGCGGAAATGCGAGAACGCTTTGTTTGCTTCGGCCATTCTGTGTGTATCCTCTTTCTTTTTGAAAGCGCCACCTTCTTCGTTAAATGCTGCCATAATTTCATTTGCAAGATTATCAGCCATAGTTTTTCCATTTCTTTCTCTGGCATATCTAATCAAAGCTTTCATGCTTAATGCAACTTTACGGCTTTCGCGAATTTCCTGTGGAATCTGGAAAGTAGCACCACCAACTCTGCGACTACGTACCTCAACTTTAGGTGTCACATTTTGTAGTCCTTTTTTAAAGATCTCTAGAGGAGATTCCTCATTATCTTTCATTCTATTTCCAACAATTTCTAGCGCATTGTAAAAAATTTCATACGCTAAATTCTTCTTACCGTCCATCATCAACTCGTTAACGAAACGAGTCACCAAGGTATCATTGAATCTTGGATCAGGTGTAAGTATCCGTTTTTTAGGTTTACTTTTTCTCATTGATCGACTTTATTATTTCTTCGGTTTCTTAGTTCCATACTTGGAACGACGTTGTAATCTTCCTTCAACTCCTGAAGTATCCAGTGCTCCTCTAACAATGTGATAACGAACACCTGGAAGGTCTTTCACACGACCACCTCTGATAAGCACGATTGAGTGCTCCTGCAAATTGTGGCCTTCTCCCGGGATGTAAGCATTAACTTCTTTCCCATTTGTCAATCGAACCCTAGCTACCTTACGCATTGCCGAATTCGGCTTCTTAGGGGTAGTTGTATACACACGTGTACAAACACCACGCTTTTGAGGACTTGCGCCTAATGCAGGTGCCTTACTCTTTTGTTCGATTCTTTTTCTTCCTTTTCTTACTAACTGCTGTATTGTAGGCATATTCTATAAATTAAGACGTTTTACCCTAATAAATTGGGTTGCAAAGGTATAATTATTTTTTTCAAAAAAAGAATTTTTTCCTCTTTTTTACTTTAGTCATACAATTTTTTCACATTCAGTGAGTTTAGTCTACTTTCTTCGATTAAAAAAAATATTATTTTCGGGCTTTTTAAATGAATCTTTGAAAATCCTTCTTAGATTTTTCCCAAGACAATTTTATTAGTTTAATCACCATAATTTTAAAAAGCGAAATAAATACGCAATTTTGAGGCCAATTCTTGCGGAAATATTTTTAAGGACAAAATTTCGCGGAAATTCTCTATGCGAGATCTGAAATTTTTATACTGTATTAGTTTTCGAGCCTGAGTTTTGGAGATATATGGATGTTTCATTAAATTTTGTTCATTCATCTCGTTCAAATTCATTCTCCTTATTAATAAGGTATCAATCCATGAACTTCTTTGTAATAATCTCAAAGAACTCGTATCTACATTATACACTTCATTTAATTGATGATGTGAATAAAATCATCCTAATACATTCCGGTAACCAAGTAAACTTTTAGCAAATCGTTTATTTATGCCAAGGTCAACCAATTCTTCAAAAGTGGTTGAATTAAGTTCGACACTATCAAGGTATACGATTGACTCCGGTTCAGTATTTATTATAATATGAGGTTTTAGCTCTTCATATAGTTCATCAGATATAGCATATAGTTTTTTTAAATCCGATTTTTTCAAATAGCCCGAACTCTTTTCACGATAGTTTATAATATTATTGGCAACTGACTCGCTTAACCCTGATTGACGAAGTTGTTTATAATTGTATTTATTAGGATCAAAATCAGTATAATCTTTGTCAGTAAAAACTGATGTATTTGCGACATTTTTTGTTTCTCGTTCTTTGATTATAAGGTATGATTCTAATTTATAAAATATAGAATCTGACATTCCATAGAGTCTTTTCACATCAGACTTTGAATAAAACTTACCTCCAGCATCCAAATACTTTGCCCAATTCGAACATACTGAAGCAGGTAAACCCATTTGTATCAATTTCTGAATATCCACATTATTGGGATCGAACGCTTTTAATTTAAGCTCTTTTGGCTTCAAACTTTTTATCCATTGATTTATTTGAGTTGAATCTTCATTTAAAAACCATGGTTGATGTTCATAAAGATTTGGGATATTCCTATTGAAAATAACTAAAGCGAGTAATATTAATAAAAACACATAAGCTCCCCGCCTCTCCCTTTTGGTAAAGGCAGTAAGATTTTGAAAAAACTGCTTCATGAAAAAAACTTAAATTCGACACCTATTCTACTACTTCAACCGCTTCTTTTGACTCAACAATTTCGGTGTTCTGTGATTTATCATCTGAATTATCTTTAACACTCACCTTATAAATATCATGTACAAAGACAATAGCTATAGCAACAGGAGCTAAGTATCTAATAATAAAATAGAAAACTTTAAAATACTTTACTTTTAATTCTCCGCTATTTGATAGCTCGTCGTGAACCAATTTCTTTTTTATAACCCAACCCAGGAAAGCTACAATTAGCAATGCTCCAAGAGGCAATAATATATTAGCTGACGAATAATTCATTATATCAAAAAATGTACTACCAAAGATTGTTACATCACTTAAATCGCTAAACGATAAGGTTGCAAGTATTCCAAATAACCAAATAGCTAAAGAACTAATTATTGTAGCTTTTCCTCTGGACATATTTAACTCTTCAGAGAAATATGCAACTACAACCTCTAAAACAGAAACGGTAGATGTTAGAGCAGCTACAGCTAACAATACAAAGAATAATATTGAAAATACATAGCCGCCGGGCATAGATAAAAACAACTTAGGCAGCACAACAAAAACCAACCCAGGTCCTTCTGTAGCAAGACTTGGATCAAAAGCAAATACTGCTGGAAAGATCATAACGCCGGCTAAAATTGCAATGAGGGTATCTGCTGACGCAACTTGCACTGCAGTTTTCCCAAGATTATTATTTTTTCTAATATATGACCCATAAGTTATAAGTGCTCCCATTCCTATACTTAGTGAGAAAGCTGCCTGCCCCAATGCTTCAAGCACAACTCCAAAAGTAATTTTTGAAAAATCAGGTGCAAATAGAAACTTAAGTCCTTTACTAGCCCCATCTAAGGTCAAAGACCTCACTACAATCACTAAAATAAGTACAAGTAGCAGGGGCATTAATATTTTAGTATAACGTTCAATTCCTTTTTGAACACCAGCAAAAACAATCCATGCTGTTAAGCCCATGAATACAAATTGCCAAAGCAATGGTTTAAATGTACTTGTACTAAATGTAGTGAAAATCTCAGAAGTATTTCCAGCACTAAAACCATCCTGAACAGCTTTAACTATATATTCTAAAGTCCAGCCTGCAATTGTCGAGTAAAAAGCTAATATTAAAAATGCGGCAACAATACCCATCAAACCAACAAATGACCATTTTGAATTTGGTGCCAACTTTTTAAAGGAACCAAAAGCATTTCTTTGGGCATTACGCCCTATCGTAAATTCAGATAGCATAACAGGAATACCAATTGCTACAATAAATAGCAAATAAATAAGTAAAAACGCACCTCCGCCATTTTCTCCGGCCACATAAGGGAATCGCCAAATATTACCTAACCCAACAGCTGAACCAGCTGCTGCTGCAATAACTCCGAACTTACTTGAAAAACTACCTCTTTCCTTTAAATCCATGACGCTTAATTTTTATTCTGTTCTGCAAATCTAATATTTTTGCTAAATAATACTTTTAGAAAGGGTAACCAATTCCAAAATGAATTTGATAATCATCTCGACCCCATCTTCGATCATGTAGCACCCATTTATTTCTTCCAGCAATGCCAGGATCAATCAATTTAAATCCAGCATCGAGTCTAAATACGAAAAAAGAAAAATCAAATCGTAATCCCATTCCACTTCCAAGGGCCATTTGCTTATAAAACTGATCAAATCTAAATCTGGCACCTTCCCTGTTATCATCAGCCGCAATAGACCAAATATTTCCTCCATCGGCAAAAAGTGCTCCTTCAATCATCCAAATTATATGAAATCGGTATTCTAAATTAAATTCAATCTTTAAACCAGCTGTTTGATTAGGATAAATAGATGTATCGCGATAGGTACCCGGACCCAAGTCACGCGATCGCCATGCTCTAATACCATTTGCTCCTCCTCCAAAATACTGTTTAATAAATGGCAAACTATTGGCATTTCCATAAGGAACCCCTGCACCAGCAAAAATCCGATAAACTAATCTATTGCGTTTGTTTAGTACATTATAGTACCTCAAATCCACATCTGCTTTAAAGTATTGAGAGTATCTTGTATTAAAAATTTGATAGCTTCCATTTATAGTATCCTCTCCCGTTAGGCTATGAAAGGCATTTAATATATTTCCTGATAATTCGCCACTTGCTCTGAGGTAAAAATAGTTTCGATTTGTTTGCAAATTCTGATTACTATAAACCATTTGATATCCTGAGGCTGTTATAAAAAAGTCATCATATGAGTTTCTCAGATATACGTTATTTTCAATTTCTTGCAAGAATGTGGAATCTGCACGAGGCAATCTAACTGAGTTAAGTTCAATTGGAGTTACAATATGACGCATATTTTTAGAGCTATTCCAAAAATATCCGAAATTACCTCTCATCAGTGTGCGAGTATAGTCAGGACGCTGCTGGAAGTTATATTGCAAACCGGTAGTAGTTTGTGGGTGATATTTTTTATAGAATCCTCTTTTTCTAAAAGGCATTAAAAACTTAGGAAATTCCAATTTAAACTCTGCACCATATTCATAAGTATTGAAATTAAATTGAGTATTAGTCTCCTCACCCACAACATCCTGTGTTGCTTCAAGGGCTCCTTTTACGCGAGTTTCAAGTAACTCAGCTCCTCGAAAAGCATTGCGATGCTGGTAGGTAAGATTCAAACCAGCTTCCCAGTTCACCCCTGTATTACTACCTTCTAGCTCAACTGTATACGATTGCAAGGTATATGGAGTAAGCTGATAATGAGCATCTAACCATATTACAGAATCTGAAGTATTACCTGATGGTTGAAATTGAATATGAATAAGCTTAAAAAAACTAAGTGAGTTTAGAAAGCGTTTTGTTGACTCTACTTTTCGAATATCATATTTATCGCCCTCTTCAATTGTATTGGCCTGCAAAATAACATCAGGTTTTATTCTAAGTTTTTCCGAAAAAACAACACTATAGTCCTCAAAAGCAATGGTATCAAAAGTATTAAAATACATTTGTTGCTCAGCGATAGCTCTTTTGGGATCAAATGATGGATACAAATAGATATCTTTAATACGACAAATACGGTGATTCTCACTAATTAATTTGCCTGATTCTGTACGTCTCAAAAATTTATCTATTTTACAAATCACTTTCACACGGTTCCCGAGCAATGAAGAATCAGCTACGAATGAAATAAAATCCTTTTGAAAGAAATAATATCCTGCCTCTTTCATTTGTCGAGTGATACGATTTCTTTCTTTTTGAAATCCTTCCACATCAAAAACCTGATTTTTCTTAATAAAACCTGAGGCCGTATCACTTAAAATCAGTCGGGCAATTGCGGTATCTGCAAATTCATAGCCAACCGAATCAATAAGATAGGGTTCATTGGTTTTAATCAAATAATATAGGTCTAATTTTTGGCCATTAGTAGCTATTGAGTCTCGAACTTCGGCATTATAAAAACCTCTATTTTGCAAGTACCTTTCAAATTGACGTATGGTTTTACCTGCTAAAAAACGGTCATATATTACTGGTTCTTCGCCTATTACGTTAGCTATTTTATTAAATGGCCCTTTGTCTTTATTTTTAGACTTAAATAAATTATAAATTCCTAAATGGAATCGTAGAAAATAAAGTACTCTTCTATTGGGATTTTGTTGCACATATACGTTCAACTTATCCTTATCAAATTTTTTATTTGCTCCCTTTTGTTTTGCCTTATCTTGATTTTCAACTTCAATATGAACTTTATTCAACAAATATTCATTATCGGGCACATGACGAGTTACCCTGCATGAGTGCAGGAATGCAGTAAGAATAACAAATAATATCAATATCTTAAATAGGATATTACTCCTCATGTGATAGTTTTTCTACAGTATATGACTTCAAATATCGTTATTTATTTTATTTTGCAGTAATCTTTCAGATAGTTTAGTTCAAAACATCGCTATTAATATGGAAAATACTACGATAAAATTCTTAAAAAGTTTACAACAAAAGAAATTCAGAAACATTCATAATGAATTCATTGTGGAAGGTGTAAAAATGGTCAATGAACTGATTCAATCAGAATTTAAAGTAAAAGCTATTTATGCAACTGACACACAAGACTTAATTACTTCAGATACTACACCTATACTTATTTCAGATAAAGAGCTGTCACGTATTAGCGGTTTAAAATCGCCCAATAAAGTACTAGCTGTGGTAGAAATTCCGGAACCTAAAATAAAGCATGAAGAATTGAAAGACAAACTAAGTATTGTTTTGGAAAATATTCAAGATCCGGGTAATTTGGGTACTATTATTCGCATTGCTAATTGGTATGGAATTGAAAATATTTTATGCTCAGAAGATACTGTAGAATGCTACAACCCGAAAGTTACACAGGCTACAATGGGAGCGATTTTCAGAGTAAAAGTTCACTACTGTGATATTTATTCACTAATTGAAAAAGCACAGGAGTGGCAGAAATTTAATGTGTATGCAACGCATTTAAGTGGCGACAATATTCATGATAAGGAGCTTAATAATAGTGGATTTATCATTATGGGAAATGAATCGAAAGGAATATCTAAAAGAATTAAAGATGAATTTATTTCGAAAATAAAGCTTCCATCTTATCCCCCAAATGATGATCAAATGGAATCTCTAAATGTAGCAATAGCTACTGCCATTACAGTTGCAGAATTCCGAAGAAGAATTATTTAATTCTATTCAAGTATTTTTTTGGCTATCCTTACACCATCCAGAGCACTAGAAACAATCCCACCGGCATAACCACCACCTTCACCTGTTGGATAAAGGTTCTCAAATGGGAATGAGCACAATTTATCTTTGTCGCGATAAATACGCACCGGACTTGAAGTACGACTTTCCAAACCTATTACTAGAGCATCGTTGGTTAAAAAACCTTTCATTTTTTTACCAAATGCTTTGAAAGCATCTCTTAATCTATCAGATATATTCTCAGGCATCCAGAAATGCATAGGTGATGAAATAATTCCCGGGAAATATGAATTTTCAGGCATATCAGGTGATATGCGTCCATTAACAAAATCAGCCATACCCTGTGCTGGGGCTATTTGACCAGACCCTCCATTTTGATAGGCTATTTTCTCCCAATGCTCTTGGTACTTCATTCCAGCAAGTGGATCCTCATCTACTCCAGGAATATCTTCAGGTCTTAATTCAACTACCATACCTGAGTTTGCAAAGTATGCATTTCTTTTTGAAGCAGACATTCCATTCACAACCAATTGATCATTTGCTGTTGCCGCAGGCACAATAAAACCTCCCGGGCACATACAAAAAGAGTAAACTCCTCTATCTTGTACTTGTTGAACTAATTTATATGTAGCAGGCGGTAAATGTGGATCAGGGGTTTTACTATGATACTGAATTTGATTAATCAACTCTTGAGGATGTTCCAACCGTACACCCATAGCAAATCCTTTTGCTTCGACCATAACACCTCTTCGTTGGAGCATCTCGTATACATCTCTGGCAGAATGTCCTGTTGCTAAAATTACATGTTTTGATCTCAAAGTGCGTCCATCAGCTAATTTTACTCCTTTTAGGTCATTACCTTCAACCAGCAAGTCTTCTACTTTTTGTCTGAATAAAATTTGGCCTCCAGCATCGAGTATAGTCTGACGAATATTTACAACTACCTGAGCCAACACATCTGAACCAATATGTGGTTGTGACTCGTAGAGTATTTCCTCCTGGGCACCATGTAGATAAAGTAATTCATAAATGCGATGAAGGTCTCCACGCTTTTTGCTCCTTGTATATAATTTACCGTCAGAAAAAGTACCAGCTCCTCCTTCTCCAAAGGCATAATTTGAATCAGGGTCAACAATATGTTTCGTACTTATAGCAGCGACATCTCTTTTACGCTCTCCTACCCTCTTTCCTCGTTCAATTATGATAGGTTTTTTTCCCGCTTCAATCAAAGTAAGGGCAGCAAACAAACCTGCCGGGCCAGCTCCAACGATTATAATTTCCTCTGCCAGCGACACGTCATTTGCGGCAAAAGGTTCGATCATATAATCATTTTCTTTCATGTCTGTATAGATTCTTACAGACATATTCACCTTAACAGGATATCTTCTTGCATCAATTGATTTTGATACAATTTGAAATCTGACAATATCATTTTGTTTGACACCAGCTTTCTGGGCAAACAGTTTTTCATATAATTCGGGAGAAGCCGCCTGTTCAGGAGTTAAAACTAGTTGTACTTGCTTTGCCATCGAAGTTGTTTTGTTATTCAACAAAGATAAGCAAGGTAACCATTTTTGAGTTTAGTTTTTGGTAGAAGTTTGAATATTCTGTATTTTCATACTTGATCATATTCATCATACCCCATGAAAATCGTAACTCTGTAGCTAATTTGAAGAATGGGAAATAATAGTCGATCCCCACACCAGCTTCTATATAAAAATCTTGATTTTGTAATCGAATTTTTGGACTTTCTTCTTCTTTAATTTTCTTACGTGCTTCAAGGTCCCAGGTATAGTTTCCACCGAACAGCAAATATGGCCTCCAGTTATTCAACCTTTTTGATCTATATTTCACATACAAAGGAAACGAAAGCAAAGTTGACTCAATCTTCATCACATGGGTTCTGATAGCAGTATCATTTCCATTGATCTCATTATGACGGTAATGTAAATCGCGCTGTCCAAAGGCCAAGCCAGGGATAAAACGAAGATCGAAGTTATCGCCCAATCTCATATTACCAACCATATGGATATTAAATCCAGGGCGATCATAACCTTCTACTGAATATACACTATCAAATTGTGTTAAAAGTTTTGAATCGGGAATAATTTTAAAATCCATTTGATTATAACCCACTGCAAACCCAAAATGAAACGGATATTTATCATAATTAGGCTTGTTCCACGCATGTCGTCTCTCCTGAGCATTGGCCAGAACAGTAAGTAATAAAAGAAATATGATTATCTCAAATCGCTTCATAATGATTAAAACGTAATTGCTGTAAATTATTGTGCGAATTTACTTAATTCCCTGATACATGCAAGCCACTCCAAATGTTAAAACCTTATAATCACAACTTTGGAATCCAGCTTGCTCCATTAATTGGATAAAATTTTCTCTTTCGGCAAAAGCCTCCACTGACTCTGGCAAATAAGTATATGCTCTATTATTTCCAGAAAACAGGCGACCAAGAAATGGTAAAATAAATTTAAAATAAAACCTAAAGAACATTGCAAATGGCCCTTTTCGAGGCTTCGAGAACTCTAAAATAATTAATTTCCCACCTGGTTTTAGCACTCTGTACATTTCAGACAAACCTTTTGGAACATCTTCAAAGTTACGAACGCCAAATGCAGCAGTAACAGCATCAAACTGAGTTGCATCAAATTGTAAATTCTCAGCATCTGCGATTGAAACATTAATTCTATCCGAAAGCTTTCTTTTTTCAATTTTAATTTGGGCTTTTTCCAACATGACAGCTGCAATGTCTGTCGCCTCTACCTTTAGATTAGGCATTCTCATTGCTGCAGCAATTGCTAAATCACCAGTACCAGAGGCCACATCAAGCATCCTCTTTGGGTCTTTTTTCTTAAGCTCTTTAACTACCTTTTTTCGCCATGACTTATCAATTCCAAGCGATAAAAAGTGATTCAGAAAATCGTACTTAGGCGCAATATGATTGAACATTCCGGCAACCTGTTCCTTTTTTGAGAGCCTGTTTTTATATGGGGTTACAGTATTATCCTTCAAGATGCTGAGCTAATGTTTCCTGATATATTTTTTTGGCATCTGAAATAAATCCAAATGATTTATCGTCGATACGCAATTCACCTTTAGTTACATGACCTAATGCAGAAAATGGAATATCCAGTTTCATTAATAAATCAATAAAAGCAGTCTCGTTTTCTTCTGAGCAGGTCACTACAATTCTACTTTGCGACTCACCGAATAAAAACGCATCCGTACGAATCTCAGCATCAGTTGTAATATCAAATCCAAGGTTATTTGGAATTGATGACTCTACCAATGTAATATATAAACCACCATTAGAAACATCATGAGCAGAATTAACCAGCTTATTATCAATTAACTGAAGTACTGCATCCTGAAGTTTATATTCGAAATCAATATTAAAATCTGGTGCAGGACTAGCTTCAATTTCATGATAAGACACCAAATATTCTGATTGACCTATATCATTCTTAGATTTTCCTAACAGATAAATCATATCTCCTTTGTTTTTGAAATAAAGAGACATGGTATCATCTTTATCTTCAATTAGTCCTAGCATACCAATAGTGGGTGTTGGATGAACAGGAACCTCAGTACCACTTATAGCACTTTGATTGTAAAAACTCACATTACCTCCAGTAACTGGGGTGCCGAATTTCTCACAAGCTTTTCCCATTCCTTTGATGGCTCCAACAAATTGCCAGTATACTTCAGGATTATATGGATTTCCAAAATTCAAACAGTTAGTAATAGCCAAAGGTTTAGCACCAGTACAAACTAAATTACGAGCAGCTTCACTTACGGCAATTGCAGTTCCAATTTCAGGATCAGCTTTCACATAACGTCCATTACAATCAACTGAAAGCCCCAATGCACGATTAGTTCCTTTAAGATTAACTACTCCGGCATCAGCAGGACGGTTTGTGGTCATATTTTTTGTACCCACCATTGAATCATACTGTTCAATCACCCAACCTTTACCAACATTGTTAGGATGTTTGAGTAAGAAATCTGCAACCTCTTTTAAATCTTTTGGTTTTGGAACATCATCAATACTAAAGTTTAAATATTCCTGATAGTATTTTGGTTCTTTAAATTCACGATCATATTGTGGGGCACCACCGCCTAAAACTAAGGCAGATGCAGGTAAATTGGCAATTTGCTCACCTTTATAGCTAAAGTATAGTCGATCTTCGTCAATTACTTCACCGATAATTTCACAATTCAAATCCCATTTTTCAAAAACAGCTTCTACCTCAGCTTCACGTCCTTTATGTACGCAAATAAGCATACGCTCTTGACTTTCAGAAAGTAAAATCTCCCATCCTTCCATTTTTTGCTTACGCAATGGAACTTTAGAAAGATCGATACGCATACCACTATTTCCTTTCTCAGACATTTCTGAAGTAGAACAAATAATTCCGGCAGCTCCCATATCCTGCATACCAACTACTGCACCTGTTTTGGCTACTTCAAGTGTAGCCTCAAGCAGAAGTTTTTCCTGGAATGGGTCACCCACCTGGATTGAAGGTATATCATCAGCTGAATCTGCTGTAATATCTGCAGAAGCAAATGTAGCACCGTGAATACCATCTTTGCCAGTAGCTGATCCTACGATATAAATTGGGTTGCCAGCACCTTCAGCCTTTGCACTAATCATTTCACCTTTTTTCATAATACCCACACTCATTGCATTAACGAGTGGATTGGTATTATAACTTTTATCAAATACCACTTCTCCGCCAACTACAGGCACGCCAAATGCGTTACCATAATCACCAATTCCCTTCACAACACCTTTCATGTGCCATTTTGTACGGTCAAGTTTCAAATCACCAAAACGTAAACTATTTAATTGAGCAATTGGTCTTGCTCCCATCGTAAAAATATCACGATTAATTCCACCTACCCCAGTTGCAGCTCCCTGATAAGGCTCTACGGCGCAAGGGTGATTATGTGATTCTATTTTAAAGGCACAAGCTAAATCTCCACCTATATCAACTAATCCGGCATTCTCCTCACCAGCAGCTGCCAAAACAGCTTTACCTTCTTTAGGTAATTTCTTTAACCATTTTATTGAGTTTTTATATGCAGCATGTTCTGACCACATTACTGAAAAAATACTCAATTCGGTAAAGTTAGGTTCTCGGCCTAAAAACTTTTTTATTAATTCAAATTCCTCAGGTAATAATCCTAATGATTTAGCGGTATCCAGATCAACTTTATTCTGTGCCATTTTGAATATTTATTATGGTGATTTTATGGGGGCAAACTTACTAATTTTTTTGCTATGGTCTTGAGTTTATTATTAACAAATTGGTAATAGAATAAATATTATAAATCAGTTCATGCGCTAATTTAAGTTCAAATTGTACTTTTGTATAAAATAGAGTACAAAATGGAAATTATATATTCCTTACCTTATTTAGCATTAATAATCTGGTTACTTCCTAAAGTGCCATTTTTCAAAAATAGCGGACTGACACCATTTACTATTCGAATTCTTTTTTCTCTAAAAGCAATTACAGGAATAGGTTTAATTTTAATATACACATACTATTATCCAACTGGAAGTTCTGATATTTTTAATTATTTCAAAGATGGTAAAGTATTGCACAGCGCACTAGCGCATAGCCCATCGGACTATTTCAGAATGCTTTTAGGCATTAATGATCAGTCACCTCATTTGATGTATTATTACGATCAGATGAGTTTTTGGCTAAAAGAATTCAATTATGACATGTTTAATGATAACAGAACTGTAATTCGTTTTAATGCCATTGTGATGTTATTTTCGTTTAAAAACATATTTGTACATACCTATATAATGAATGTATTAGCAATAACTGGTTTGATTGGAATATATCGTTTCTTAACTTCGACATTTAAATTCAACCGTGTAATTGTATTAATTTCTATAGCTCTACCTCCATCATTACTTTTTTGGGGATCGGGTTTACTTAAAGAAGGTATCGTACTTTTTGCTCTTGGGATTTTAGTATTTGGATTAACACAATTAAGTAACAATTCAAAATCTATCAGACCTTATATAACACTTTCATTTGCCCTTTTAATTTTTAGTGTTTCAAAGTTTTATGTTTTGCTCGCTATAAGCCCGGCGATGATAAGTTTTTTTATCAATAAAAAAGTTCAAAAACCACTTCTTATATATTCAATTGTACATTTGATTTTATATGGCTCCATTTTTCTATTACCGATAATTGATGCCTTCCCTAACATACCTCAAATAATAGCCAATAAGCAGAATGATTTTATAAATTTTGTTCATTCACTAAGTCATGTAGGTAGTTATATTGAAACACCCAGACTCACTAGTAATATTCTTGATTTTACATGGCAAGGCATAAGAGGTTTTTTTGTTACGTTGTTTCGGCCTCACATTTTTGAAGCACATAATTTTGCCGCCCTTCCTGCTGCTATGGAGAATATGCTTACCATAGGACTCATTGCTATCATCCCATTTTTCAGAAACAAGCAAATTAAAACTACTTACTTATTTTTTGGGATAGCCTTTACGATAATTTTATTTGCATTGGCAGGAATGACAACGCCTGTATTGGGAGCCTTAGTTAGATATAAAATTCCTGCTCAGCCGTTCTTTTATGCTACTCTACTAATGTGTATTAATTGGAATGCCATTTTAGATAAAATAGGATACAAGCCAAATCTAACAAAGATTCAGGCTGCTGTTTTTACAACTAGCTCATCATAAATTCTTATCTTCGTTTAAAAATTAAACAATTATAATGAATAAAATAGCACTAATAACCGGAGCAACAGCCGGAATAGGAGAAGCAACTGCAGTAAAGCTTGCAGATGAAGGATATAAGGTAATTATTACAGGTAGAAGAAAAGAAAGATTAAAAAAACTGGCTGAAAACATCCAACAATCATGCAATGTTGAGGTGCAGGTTTTAAACTTTGACATTAGAAACAAAGAGGAAGTTGATGCTGCCATTGACCAATTACCTGAAGAATGGAAAAATATTGATCTATTAGTTAACAATGCCGGACTTGCAGCAGGGCTAAGTCATATATACGAAGGAAATATAAATGACTGGGAGCAAATGATTGATACCAATATTAAAGGCTTGCTTTATATCTCGCGAAAAATAATGCCGCTTATGGTAGAAAGAAAAACCGGACATGTAATAAATGTTAGCTCCATCGCAGGAAAAGAGGTATATGAAAATGGAAATGTGTATTGTGCCTCTAAGCATGCAGTTGAAGCTATCACAAAAGGTATGCGTTTGGATGCTCTAAAGCATGGAATTAGAGTAAGCTCTGTAAGCCCGGGAATGGTTGAAACAGAATTCTCAATGGTGCGTTTCAAAGGAGACGAAGAGAAAGCTTCAAATGTTTACAAAGGATTGCAGCCGTTAAAAGCTGAAGATATTGCAGAGACAATTGTTTGGATTGCCATGAGACCTGCACATGTTAACATAAACGATGTATTAATTATGCCCACGGCTCAGGCTAATTCAACGAATACAATTAAAGAATAAGTTACAATTTAAAATAAAAGGCGCTTGCCAAAAATATTGCATGGGACTCCGATGGGAGTCCTATTTTCATATAGCGATATTGCAATTGCAGCTGAATTTTATTGATTTTCTCCAACTTCCAGCCCATACCAGCTCCTAGGCGATTTTCAAAGTCATGCTCTTTAGCTGTTACATTAGCTAGCAACTCATTTGAAGCTATAAAATATGCCTCTTTAAGATTTAACTTTTCACCATTGAGGGGAAAATCAATACTTAAGCGATACCGAAAACGATTTTTATAAGTATCAGCATAAATTCGCTGTTCGGATCGCAGACGATTTGAAATTCTGTATTTTAGAAATTTAAAATAAAAAGCATATTGTTGCATAAATCGGTGCTCATTTTCAACTTCAGGTCGGAATAAATCATCGCCACCAAACAAATAGCCTCCGCCCACCTTTGAAAAATTAAATAAAGACCGATCAATAGATACAGCACTTTCCATTTTTTGGAGAATTACAGGTTGATCATTCTCTATAATTTGCCTAAAAGTAACCGATCCCTGGATTCTCCATAAATTATTCAACTTTTTGCTGATTGAAAGTTTAGGTTCCCAATAATAATCCGGTTGCTGAGCATAAACAATAAACACAGCAAGCATAAATAAAACTAAAATAAAAAAACGTTTAATATAAAATATTATCATCTCCTTGCTGTTTAAAAATCCGCTTGTCTATATACTGCCCTAAACTATCAAAATGAAACTCATACATTGCAGGACTTCCATCCTCATGTTTCACCGCTATTTCAATCTCATATGAAATATTGAAGTTTTGTGTATCTTCATTAAATAGAGAATTTAATTGCTCTAAAGTAATACTAGGATGTTTATATTGAACCTGTATTTTTTTAATCTTGTGTTTTATAAAATTATCGTTCAAGTATTTATGGATATTAGATTTGATCTCATTAGAGAATTCTTTATGCGCAATTAACATTTCAACATCTTCAAATAATCCTTCCCTGCTAAACTCCACACTATATAAAGATTTGTTTTTTTTGAACTTAACTTCATAGGAAGTATCAGCATTATTAACTTCTATATAATATTTTATTCGTTTTGCATTGGAAAGTTGTGATTGAATTACGGCTAGTGCATTTTGAGGAAATAATTCTGCATCAATTTGTTTCTCTATTTCATTTTTTACAGATACCTGGGCAATAGAATTATCTGAAAAAACAATTAGAAATATAATTAAGAATGCCAATAGTTTCATATTTGTTTGCTTAATGAATAATTTGGAGTGATATCACAATTGAAAAGTACTTTTTGTTTTAACGAGCCAATAAAAAAAGACGATGCATAAAACACATCGCCTTCCAATTTATCTATTCTTTTTTTTGCTATGCTGTTGGAATTCCACCCATTCCGAATACCATTGCCAACAGTGCAACTGTCTCGATGATACCCATGGCGGCAATATACATACCGTCACCTTGTTTATCGTTAACGGCTAGGTTTGAACAAGCAGCAGCACCTGCTTTACCCTGCATAATAGCAGAAGCAGCAATTGCGATACCTACAAACATTGCCCAAATCATTTGATTCATATAGCTATCAGGGCTAAGGTTTGCTCCAATCATAGCATTCATAAAAATCATACCGTAAATAACCTGGCTAAGTGGCATACCAACCATTGCCAATGCTAATGAAGGAAGTTTTTTACCATCCTTGATTGATTGTTTCCATAATCCCATTGCTCCCTGAGCAGCGATACCTGTACCAATGGCCGATCCCACGCCGGCAATACCTAAAGCTATGGCGTGTCCGCCAAATCCGGTTACTGATGTTAACAATACTGATAATGTCATAATTCTAAATTTATTATTTGTTTTCTTTTTGATTTATTTTAAATGGTTTGTATTCACTTCCGGAAAATTCAACTCCGGCATGGCCTGCATATTCAAGCATGTTCAAACGAACACCATGCACAATAACAGCCATTGCAGCTAATATCATATTCAACCCATGACCAAGTATCAAAATAAGAACTGCACTGATACCGGATGTCACTGTTGTAATACCGTCACCAATGGCCATTTGATTGAAACTCTCTGCCATCAATACTGTGGACAAACCAACAGCATATAGACGAATATATGATATGATATCTGAAAATCCGTTGATAATACTCAATGGCAAATTCCCAATTGATGAGATCATTCCCTTAAAGAAACCAACTGATGTATTAGAAAAGAGTGCTACTGCAACTGCGCCTCCTACAAATAACCATACCATAAATGATGGCGCTTCGATACCTAATACCATTTGATTTACAATAAAATACAATCCCCAAACAATTGATACCCAACCTAACTGAGCAATAACCTTTACACTATTTATGTATTTCCATCCTGTTTGAAGGTGTCCAATTGTAAGATGAATAGCACCTACAAGGAACATAAATTTCTGTACAAAAACAGTATCGCCACCAAAACTTGCTAACTGATCAACAATTAGTGCATTTAAGAATGGAATACCTGCTATTAGCTTGGATCCGAAATAAGTTCCAGATACTACACCCCAGATCATGATTGAAATTGAAAGTGTGTATATCAATTGAAATTCTACCCTGCGCTTAAATCTTGTTTTAGCATGAGCGATAAATGTCAGCAACAAGAACACAAGTCCATAGCCTGCATCTCCCACCAAAATTCCGGTGAAAAAAGTAAAGAATAGCATAAAAACCTTTGATACATCAATCTCATTGTATCCAGGAACCAATCCCATAAAGTTCATCACAGGACGGATTTTATCTGCCCAACCTGGTGATTGAATATATGTTGGTATCTCGTCAGCTTCTTCTTTTGAAGGATCTTCAATTATATAACCCCAACCATTCTTTTCAGCTGTTTTTGAAAGATTTTCTACTTTCTTTTCAGGAATATATCCTTTCCAGTAGCGAATTTGTCCTTCTACAACCTCCCCACAAAATTGTACATTTCGCACTTCAAATCTACGAATACGCTCATCTAATGCATCTTGCAAAAAGTGCTTTTGAATAGTCAACGCATTCAATTCAAATCGTGCTTTTTGAATAGCTTTTTCCTTTTTATCGATTTTTTCATCTAAAGTTTCAAAATCGAATTCAGGAATTGACTCCTCATGATATAATAGTCTTTCAGAACTATCCTGGGTCATTAATACTACTCGTGCTGCTTTCTTATCAGCACCTATAACAGCAATATCATCACGCTTTTTCAATTTAGACAAATCCTTTTCAGGAATTGTATACAATTTCAGATGAAGTCCTTTCGAGGCCAGTTCAGCTAAATCAGCTTTTGTAACTTCTCCCCACACGCTATACCATTCTTTAGCAGCTTTGAGTCTATCTAATGCTTTTTGATCGTAACTGTATTCATCATAAGTAGATAAAACTCGTTCCATTAAAGCAATCTCGCCACGCTGCTTATCTGTATATACCTGAACATCGATCTTATTATCTGACACTTCAGGCAAACCAACGAATTGCTCAAGAATTCCGATGGCTTTGGTCATTTGCTCTATCCGCGCTTTTACACGGTAAATTGATTCATCATCGGCAGGATGAAACGGAGTAACATGTAACACACCTAATTCTCCTAATCTGGTTAAATCATAATCCATATCCTGATTTGAACCAGATATAAAAAGTGTTACTTTTTTCATTTTCGTTATCATGATGCCCTCCTATTCGTTTTTAGTTTTCACCACTTTCGCTGTGGCAATCATTAGTCGTTCATCATCCTGCAACTTTTGACCTATCTTCCTGATTGCCATTTGGGCATTAGGAATACGTCGGTTTTCAAAAAGTTTAACACGTGCGCGCACATCAAGCAATTCTTCTTCAAGCAGTTCTATTTGTTCTTCCAAACATTTTATTTCTGCTTTTAACTGAAGTTGCTCTTGCATTAACTCAATTGCATCATCAACCCAAAGCGGCATATCATTTTCGATTGTTGCCACATTGAAATCAACTTTTTCGTATTGCTGCACTCTCACTCCGGCTACATCCACAGGACGGGTTACAATTTTATTTACAGAGATCAATTGGCTAACATCTACCCAATTATCACTGAAAACCGCCAACCATGGTTTAGCCTTTTTATTATTGCGTTCAATTGCTTCTTCGATTTTCTCGATTTGCTCTGCAATACCGTTAATAGTTACCATCAAAGATTTTTCCATGGCTTCGAATAACGGCAACATGCGTTGAGAAACCTTCAAAATCTTTTTCTGGCGAGCTCTTTCGGTTTTAGTATATTTTATTTTCATTCCAGCCATAACTACACCTCCGAATTTTGTATTGGATTTACAACTGAGTCAAGCACTTTTGCTCCATGAGTTTTATCGAACGAATAAACGCGACTTACCAATTCCAGTTTTAATTTGTAAACAATTAATTCAGTCATGGTAAAATTAGCGCCGACCTCCATATCAGTTAATTCATCCCACTCCCATTGAATAATTGCCATCTCTCTTTCCAATGGATCAAGTTCCATTAGAGATTTTGAGAGATTAATTAATTCCGGTTCTCGTTGTTGCCATTTTGCAGTGCGTAATTCACTCAAATCGTTGTGTAAATCCTCAATCAATTTGGTAAACCTTTTCAGTTTTCCTTTTCCTGAGCCAGCATTTACTTCTTGCAAACTAAATTGCCCCAGCTTAAGGAAACTTTTCTTAGAAAGTTGGCTTTGTGCTTCGTTTAAAAACTCATCCATTGTAATTGGAGGAGCCTCTCCATATGTTAATGAAGGTAAACTACACATTAAATAAACCAGGTTCGACATATTAAGCCTCCTTATTGCCAGTGATTTTCTCTACTAGTTCACTATTAATTAATGAAAACAATCCCTGTTCTACATCTTCGGCAGACACCATGAATTGCATTCCTTCATTTTCATCGCAGCTAACTACAATCTTTGCATCATTTCCAGTCAAAGGTTTTACTGTAACTTCCTTAGCAAAGGCAGAAGACTTAATATAAGCTTCCATCTTAGCTGAAAGGTCAGCAGCAACTTCAACGGTCTTTTTACCAGAAATTTCCTCCAGCACTTTTTCAAGCAAAGCTTTCAAGTACTCTTCTTGAGTAAATAATTGCTTGCACTCTTGTCCAAAAGCGCCTTTTAAATGGTCAATTAAACTGATTTTAGTTGCCTCAACCATATCGCGGGCTGCCTGTGAAATTGCAGCTTTAGCATTCTTTTCAGATTGTTCAGCATTAGCTTTTGCTTCATCAATAATCTTTTGACTTTTTGCTTTAGCATCAGCCAAAATTTGCTCTGCTTCTTTGTGTGCAGTTTCTAATATCTTTTGTTTTTCAGATTCACCTGCCTGTACACCTTGCTCCTTCAGTCTGGATACAACTCCCTCGAGGTTTTCTTTATATGTACTCATCTGTTTATGTTTTATTTATTCCAATATTCATCAATTAATTTCTGGCTCAAACCAGTCTCAGTTGGTTCAAAGTGTTTGCGCAACACATCCCAACACATATCAAGTGCATCGTTAAGATCAATTGGATCACCAAATGGTTCTTCGATGTTTGAAATAAAGTCTGCTCGGTAACGCAACAATTTTTGAGAAAAAGCATCATTTGCCGCACCTACTTCAGCAGCTTCATGCGCTTTCTCCGCATCAGCCAATAGCGAAGCCATTACTGTCATTATTGGACGGTGATCGCTACGTGTTTTACCATTTACTTGTTGCTTCAAACGAGACAGAGAACGAGCTAATTTAAGTTTTCCTCCCTCAAGGAAAAACTGTCCTTCTGTAATATATCCAGTATTATCAGGTACAGGATCTTCAAGCGATTCAAGGGTTGTGGCACCAATAATTGTTATAGATCCGGCACCCTCCACATCAGCTGCTACTTCGTAACGTTTTGCTAATTCTGAATATAAAGAACCAGGATATCCTTGCAGTGAAGGAATCATATCCTGATAGTTGGCAACGTTTCTTAAAATATTAGACCAGTTAGTCATATCAGTAAGAAGAACCAATACATCTTTACCCTGATCAGCAAACTCACGAGCTACGCTTAATGCAACGTCAGGCAACATTAAACCTTTAATCTGCGATTCACCCGCAAGGTGAGTAAACATAATGGTTTTATCCATGTTACCAGAACTTGAAAGCTCATCTTTAAAATACTGATACTCATCGAATTTCAGACCAATACCTGCAAAAATAATCACATCAGCCTGAGCTCCTTTTGCAATTTGCGAAAGCAACTTATTGTAAGGTTCAGTCGGACCTGCAAAAATTGGAATCTTTTGCGATTTTACCAATGTATTGAAAACGTCAATCATAGGTACACCAGTCCACATAGGCTGTTTAGGAACCAAACGAACAGTTGGATTAAGCGTATCTAATCGTGTAGAAAGTTGTTTTTTGTAAATAACCTCTGGGCCATCATCAGCCACATTTCCAATACCGTCAAAACTACGGCCAAGCATATTTTCAGAAAACCCAACTGTTAAAGGTACTTCGTGCATACGAATGCGGGTGCGAGTTGTCAAACCCTGTGTTCCGCTAAAAACCTGAAAAGTTGTATTATCTTCTGAGATATTAATTGCTTTTGCAAATGATATACTTCTATTATCGTTAGCATTGATAAGCTCAACTACGTGATTGAGTGCTACTCCGGGATTTCCTTCCACAGAGATAAGCGCCTTACCAACTTCACTAATTTTATTTATCTCCTTACGAATCATGATTAATCCTCTTTTTGTTGAATAAATTCATTAATTTTTTGTGGAAGTGTAGCTATCTCACTTTCCTCTCTGGCATTATTATTCCAATCTTTCCATTGCTGACGCAATGTGTCAAATTTTGATTTGATGGTAAGTTTAAACTCATCATCTTCCATATTGCCTTGCTCAAATTTAATTTCAGAATCAATTAGTTTTTGAACAGACTCATTAATAATATTCAAACGATCAGGTCTGGTACAAGAATCAAAATCGTGGAAAGCATCTTGCTGAAGCACGCAGAAATCAATGGTTACTCCTTTTTGGAATAATACATATTTATCAACAGGCACTTTTTTCAAACCAATAGTACTAATGGTTTGGTCGATACCATTTGCTTCATGAAGCGTGGAAAGAATTTTATTACGGTCTTCCCATGGAATAAAACTATCGTAGCTTGAAGTAGTGTATGACAAAGGATCAATAGCAGGGTACTTTTTAGCATCAGCTCGATCCTGTGATAATCCCCAGAAAGCACCGGTCGAATCCATTGTAGCCTGGGTAACAGGCTCCTGGAAGTTACCACCGGCAGGTGAAACGGTTCCAATAAATGTCAATGAACCACCTGTAGCCTCATCGGCTCCAGCTCTCTGGTACATACCTTTAATCTGATCAGGAATATCCATTGGGAATGCTTCAGGACCAGGTATATCACCCTGACGACCACTACGCTCACGCAAAGCCTGAGCCCAACGCGAAGTAGAATCCGCTAGCATAATTACATTGAACCCCTGATATCTGTAATACTCACCTACTGTTAATGCAATAAATACAGAAGCCTCACGAGCTGCTACAGGCATCGAACTTGTATTACCAAAAATACACATACGATTCATCAAAGATTCACCAGTAGTTGGATCTTCCAACTCAGCAAATTCTTTAAAAACCTCTACAGC
>PKTE01000261.1 GCA_002869335.1 Salinivirgaceae bacterium
AAATACCTACCCAGTTACCAGCCTCATCGAATGCTGCACGAATTGTTTGGTCAGTATTTTTTACTGCATCAAAATCAATTGGTACGCCAAAGTAATGTTGAGAAACGGCTGTGGTTGAATAAACCCACATTAAGAATAATGGAAACCATGAAAACAACTGTACTAATGCTAATTGTTTCATAGTTTTTGGCATTTTAAACAACAGTTTGAAGAAGCTTTCTTTTTCAGCTTTATCCTCTTCTGTAATACCATTATATGCTTCAAATTCTTTTGGAGGGTGTTCTTTTGTTTTAAATACAGTAACTAAAACACTTAGCAGTAGCAAAGATCCTCCAATATAGAACGACCATATTACTGATGGTGCCACCTCACCTGGTTCTGCCTGGTTAGCGATACCTGCCCAGGTAAGAATAAATGGAAGTGCTGAACCAATAACAGCCCCAATATTAATGAGGAAACTTTGTATGGAATATCCAACATTACGCTGTTCATCCGGAGTCATATCTGCAACTAGTGCTCGGAAAGGTTGGAAGGTAACGTTGAAAGAGGCATCCATTAAGGCTAGCATGGCAACGCCAAAAAATAAAACCCCAGCACCACCGGCTTTTAAAATTAATGGTGCATTTGGCATGAAGAACATGGCCACCATTGAAATTATTGCACCAAAGAAAATATAGGGAGAACGGCGACCCATTTTTGTCCAAGTTTTATCGCTGGCTCCGCCAACAACAGGTTGAACAATTAATCCCATGATTGGAGCTACCAACCAGAAAAATGATAAATCATGTGGGTCTGCACCTATACTTGTTAAAATTCTGCTTGCATTTGCATTCTGAAGAGCAAATCCGAATTGAACTCCAAGGAAGCCGAAGCTTAGGTTCCAAATTTGCCAAAAACTGAGTTTTGGTTTCTGTTTCATAGGTGTAGATTTTAATGTTTTCTCAAACAAGATATAAAACCTTGCGACATTAGTTAATTATTACTTTTTGACAATAAAAATTAAGGAACCCGAAATGGATTCTTGGGAAGAGATTCTATTGTCCTGTATGTCAGAACAATATGAGAAAATAAAATTTTAAGGCGCTCCTAAATTAGTAATTTTTTTTGAAAATGGTTAGATAATTCTATAAAGTCGGAGCCGACTTATCACAAAATATAACTGGACTCATGTCTGATATATTTAATTTAATTAGTCGGGCTCCAATTATCAAATCAACTATATATTTTGAATTACATACTTTACTCCAATTTGAACCCATCTTCCTGGCTGAGGTACATTACTTATATCAAAATACTTTTGATCAAAAAGGTTGGATGCCTGGGCAAAAAATGACCAGTATTTTTCTTCCCAACTTAATTTCCAATTGAAAACTGTCACAGGATTATAATCTTTTTCTATTCCATAAGTATTGTTCTTAAATTCTAGATAAGAGCCATTTCTATCTTGCCAGGTAAATCCTATTGTGCTTCTTATCTTTGAATATATTTTATGTGTAATTCTTATAGCAAATTGATGCTTGAGATAATCTCCCACATACTTTGTATTCAAATTATTTTGTGTGTTTTGTTGATCTATCCAGGAATAGTTGATAGAAATTGTTTTTATGTAACTGTCTTTCCAGTAATTATTTAGTATGAATGTTGCGTCAAAATCAATTCCCATTGTATTGATTTCGGTTAAATTTTCAGTTTGCCATGGCAAGTCATTAGAACTTTCTGTTTTAACCCATTCTATCATATTTTCTCCTTTTCTGAAATATACTGCTGATTGCAACCTCAATATTGATGATACATATTTAATACCTCCTTCAACAGTTTGGGCTTCTTCTGGCTTTAGATCAGGATTTCCAATATTTGTAGGGCCATTATAATATAGATCTGTAAAAGTTGGTAATCTCAGAGCTTCGTTGTATGATCCGTATAATGTTGTGTTGCTAATGAATTCGTAACTTATTTCCATTCCAGGATAAGTACGGGTTCTTTTTAATGTGTTATAGTGTGAGGTCATTAAACCGGCAGCAATATGCAATTTTTCCCAATCATAGGAATAGTTTAGTTGGAATGCAGAATGGAATCGCTCATCTTGTTTTGTAAACCATGCATTTTGACCTGGAACTTTTTTATTGGCTGCCATATTTTTCCCCAGCACATTGCTGTAAATATGTTCGTATCTTAAATCAAAATTGGCCGAAATATTTCCAAATAATGTTTTAACTGAAATTGGAATAGCAGCTCCTGCAATATCTGTTAGGTGGTAATTGTGTGAAGTATACCACGATGGCGCTGTGTCTCTGAACAATTCAAATTTATCCAAATGTCTTCTGAAATAGGTTTTCACTCCCGTTTTCAGTATCTCGTTCGTATAATGGTAGTTCGCTGATGAGAAAAAGGTTTTTGTAGCTTCAAATTGTTCAGGGTATGCTGGTGTATAAAAGCTATTGGCTCCAAAAGCTTTTGAATTATAGCCCGTTTGTATATCTATTGAATTGGCTGAACTTTTCCTGCGTAGTTGATAAAAAATGGATGAGTTTGTAAAATCCGTGTTGTTGAGTTTACTATTAGGCAAATAACCATCGCTTTGTTGGTGGTCTATGCTTAATAAATTGTTCCATTTCTCACCGGTTCTAATTGAAGCATGTTGGTTTAAATATCCAAATTGTCCGGCTTCTGCCAAAATTTTGATTTCCGACTTAGTGTCAGAGGTTGTAATGATGTTTATGGCACCATTATATGCATTTACACCAAAAATTCTAGCTGATGGTCCTGATAATACTTCAATTCGGGAGATGCTGTTTAAACTAACTGGCAGGTTGAGGTTGTGATGTCCGGTTTGGGGGTCGGTAATGTTTATACCGTTGAGTAGGACTAAAGTTTGGTCAAAGGTTCCACCTCGGAGGGCGATATCTGCCTGAACACCTTTTTGACCGCGTTGTCTTATATCGACACCTATGGCATATTCAAGCAGCTCATTAATGTTACTGACAGGCGCGGCTGCAATGTCATTTTGATTGAGCACTGTTACAATTCTCGCAATTTTCGAGAAAAGTATCGGCTCTTCGTCCCCGTTAACCATTATTTCATCTAATTGAATGGTTGGGTTTTGCTGCGCTGAGTCTGTTTGCGCAAAAATTGTTTTTGATTCAAAAGTAAGCGATCCGGCCATAATCATGGTTGAAATCGCAATTTGTTTACCTTGAGAACGAAAAACACCAAAACCCTTCCGACTCCATTTTCTGAAATAGTAGATATTTTGGGAGTTCGATTTTCGATTGTGTTTCATAATATAAATTTAAATTGCTGACAAAAATACAACTATCCCTGAAGGATTGTTTTAATAAAAGCATGTTAAAAAAGCAGATTAAGCATATTTTTTTATTGGACAAGTGCTTTTTAATAGTTTAATATTTTGTAATTAATTGAACATTATTTGATTGAGTGTTGTTTAAGAGTAGTTAAATTGTGAATGCTTCATCAAAATAAATTGAAATTTAATAGGTTAATTTACCCTATCTGTTTAATTTCAATGAACTAACTTTTATTTTTTTGTGGCTTCAATTGAAAAATTTGTATTTTTACATTTGACATAAAAAATAATAGCGAAACATGAGCACAAAATTCAACTTCATTAAAACGGTTTTATCGCTTCACGATGAAATGGTTTCTAACGGTTTCTCTTTAGTCTATGAAGGAGAGTTCAGTCATAATATAATGAAGATGTTCACATCTATGGCAGAACAAAATATGGAAAAATCTAACGAAGACAGAACAATTCGTCGTCGTGTATTCCATGTAATGGTAGAATGTCTGCAAAATATGACTAAGCACTCCGATGAGTATGACGACGAAGATCGTATTGGTAATGGAATGTTCATCGTTGGTAAAAGCGAGGAGCATTGGAATATTATTACAGCTAATAAAATTCTTAAAGACCGGATCGACGAGTTGAAACAATCAATTGATGAAATTAACAGTCTTTCTAAAGATGAACTTAAGGCTTTATACAAAAAGCAAATCAGACAAGGAACGCTTTCAGACAAGGGTGGGGCTGGTCTCGGTTTAATTGATATTGCCAGAAAGACAGGTGAAAGACTTGATTATCAGTTCTTACCACTCGATGATAATGAGAGTTATTTCTTCTTACTTAAAGTTCGGATTAGAACCAAGTAAAATTGATTTAAGACTCTGATTTATTTTGAGTTATTGTCGTTAATGCTCATGTTGCGTTAAATTTTAGTCTAGCAAAATCAGAAATTAATCAATTCTAAACATAAGATTGTAAAATAAAACTGCAGAGTAATCAGCATATTGAGTTGGTTACTCTTTTCTTTTGTATTTTTATAGATTAAGCAAGTTTACCGAATGCATAAACTAGGTTTAACCATAGTACTTTTTTTAACCACTTTTTGGGTAAGTGGGCAAGTCTACAATTTCAAAAATTATTTTGTAGATGATGGCCTTGCTCAATCCCAGGTTGTAGAAATAGAGTCTGATGATGAAGGTAACATCTGGTTGGCAACTAATGGAGGAGGTGTAGACTGCTTTGATGGAATTGACTTTTTTAATTATGGATTAGCTAATGGATTACCCCACCATCAAGTAAAGGATATTTTTATAGATGGAGACAAAGTGTGGGTTGGCCTGCAAAAAGGGGGTGTTTGTGTTATTGATAATGGCGAAATTCATCAATTATCAAATATTGAACTACAGAAATCAACTATTAGTATTATCACAGCTTTTGAGAACGATATCTTTGTTGGTACTCAAGAGGGCTATTTGTATAAAGTTGATAAAGATTTAAAAGTAGAGCTGTTTTATACATTTGAGGGCAGTGCTATTGTTGAAATAAAAGCTTGGAAAAAGATACTTTACATTGCCACAGAAAATAATGGTATATGGAAAATAGAAGCTGGAGATGTTAGTAAAATATTTGAATTAAAGAACATAACAGCTTTCAATGTTTTTGATAATAAACTCTGGATTGGAGCAGATTATAGACTCTATACTTCTAGTGATGGGATCAACTTAAAAAAGCACAATATTAAATTTAACTTTCCAATTGTGGGACTCACTTCTGACCTGGAGCCCGGATGCGCATGGATTGCGCTTTATGGAGATGGTATAGTTCGATATTGTTCTGGTAAGAAAGTTACACTCAAAGAGGAGAATGGCTTACCAAGTAATTATGCACTGTCCATCCATATGGATAAATATGGATTGCTGTGGATTGGTACAGATGGGGCAGGATTAAGTAAGTTTATGGGATTTCAGTTTACTCATTATTCATTCAACGATGGTCATTCTGGAGAGGCCATTATGTCTATTTTAAAAGATAAAAATGATTTTTGGTTTGCATCTTATGGTAATGGAATATTCCATGTTAATCATCAAACTCAGAAGTTCAGTACTGATAATTACCTACCTACTAATTCCTATTATTCTATGATTCGCCGAGGAGACGGCACCTTCTGGATGGCTTCGAAATCGGAGGGAATTGTATCATTTGATCCGGTGTCATATAAAACTAAACAGTTTAACAGCTCTAATTCCAATATGGGCGATCAGTTACTCTATTTGACTGAAGATAAAAATGGTATGGTTTATATCTGTTCCAGAAATAATGGCATATTTATATACTCTGGAGGGAAGTTTATTGAAATATCAAATCAGAACGGCTTACCAGAGAACCATGTAAATTATGTTTTCGTTGACTCTGACGATAATATTTGGTTGGCAACAGCCTCTTCAGGTATTGTGAAGATTTTACGAAAAGATCTGATGGAGTTTATCCATAGCAGTGAGAGAATTATTAAATATGAATTATTCTATTTTCATAGCTTAAATATTCAGCCGCAAGTTTTAACGATTGCCGAAGATAAAAACAAACGTATTTGGTTCGGTTTATTTGGTGAAGGTTTGGGTTATATCGAAAAAGAAAAGATTCAACTGATTGAAGAAAATGATCGGTTAATCTCTAAAAATATTTATGGTTTAGTTTATGATGAAAGAAACCATAAGTTATGGACAGGTACTGATAAAGGCTTAGTATCTATTAAGTTAACAGAAGTATCAAATATTGCTGAGATACAATCCTTTTCATCATCTGATGGGTTCACCGGGGTTGAGTGTAATCGCAATTCGATTTTTTACGATAAAGAGAAAAATGATATATGGGTAGGTACGGTTAAAGGTGTAACTAAGTTTGATCCAGATTTATATGCACCTTCAAATATAGCACCAAAACTTAAAATTGTTTCAGCCGAGTATTACGCAAAAAGATTAGATATCCGGACTTATATTGATGAGAGTTCAATAGTCTGGAATAATGTGCCACATATACCTCATGATAGTAGTCATGTGATTATTAAATACAAAGGTATTGATCAGTGGCAACCCGATAAAGTGCAATATACCTGGAATTTAAAAGGATTAAATAATGTATGGCATAATTTAACTCATTTAACATCAGTTGAATATAGCTACTTGCCTCCTGGAAAATACATTTTTAGATTGAGAGCGAAAGGCGGAATGGGTAAGTGGTCTGAATACACTTTAAGTTTGCCATTCGTGGTTCTTACACCATTTTATCAAACCACAGCTTTTTATTTATTACTGACATTTTCATTGCTAGCCTTGTTGGTTGCTTATATTTATTTTCGACAATACAATCTTCAAATAAGAAACAAAAAATTGAAAGAGGCAGTATTGGAGCGTACTGAAGCTTTGAATAATGAGAAAGTTATTGTAGAACAACAAAAAGAGGAACTGAGGGCACAAACAGATCATTTAGAAAGAGCTAACAAAGAGTTAGAAAAGCTTTCTCTTGTGGCTAGTAGAACAGATAACGCTGTGCTTATTGCAGATAAGGACGGAAAATGGGAATGGGCTAATTCCGGCTTTGAAAAAATGTATGGTTATACATTAAATGAATTTATTGCTGAACGAGGTGATACCATTTTATCCTCAAGTAGTTCAAACAAGATCAATCATATTTTAGATGAATCGATTCAACTTAAAAAGTCTGTAACCTATACCTCAAAAGGGCTTAAAAAAGACAATACTGAAATGTGGGTACAATCCACACTGACTCCGGTATTCGATTTGGCTGGTAAATTGAAACGTTTTGTAGTTATCGATACCAATATTACCCATATCAAAAAAATTAATAATGAGCTTCGGAAGTTGTCGCTGGTAGCCAGTAAAACTGACAATTCGGTGATTATGATGGATAGAACCGGTAAAATCAATTGGGTAAATGATGCGTTTCATCGTTATTATGACCTTTCTTTGGAGGAGTTCAAGGTTTTGTACCAACAGAAGATATTTGACTTACACGAGCAGCTTAAAGACCTGTTTAATCCTGAGGAAATCGTAAAATCAAGAAAATCTAATTCATTTGTCTCATCATTTGTCACAAGAAAAGGCGTCCATAAATGGATTCAAACAGTAGTAACTCCGGTTTCAGGGCTAGGGAATACGGAAGATCAATTGATTGCAATTGAGACAGATATTACCAGAATTAAGGAGGTTGAAGAAGAAGTGAAAGCTCAGAGAAAGAAATCAGATGAACTTTTATTGAATATTCTTCCTGAGGAGACTGCCGAAGAGCTTAAATCACAAGGACAGGCGCAACCTCGCTACTATAACTCGGCAACAGTGATGTTCACCGATTTTAAAGATTTTACTAAGTATTGCGAAGAGCTTTCTCCTAAGCAGCTGGTTGATGAATTACGAGAATATTTTAACAGTTTTGATGATGTTGTTAGCAAATATTTTGTTGAGAAAATTAAAACAATTGGGGATGCGTACATGTGTGTTGGAGGATTACCTTTAAGAAATAGAAGTCATCCTTTTGATGTGGTACTTACAGCGTTGGAAATTTTGAGTTTGGTTAATGATATTAATCGTAAAAAAGTCGAAGAAGGTCGACAGCCATGGGAGATGAGGATTGGGATACACACAGGTGATTTGGTTGCCGGAGTTGTGGGTAAAAAGAAATTTGCTTATGATATTTGGGGTGATACGGTTAACGTAGCTAGTAGGATGGAAGGAGCCTGCGAAGTTGGTAAGATTAACGTGTCAGGTGAAACATATGAGAAAATAAAAGACTATTTTGAATGTACTTATCGAGGGAAAATCGATGCCAAATCAAATGGTAAATTCGATATGTTTTTCGTTGAAAGAATTCGTCCTGAATACTCTTCAGATAAGGACGGAGTAGAACCTAATGATGATTTTAGAGAATATTTGGCCAGATTGTAAGCTTTCTATTTACTATTGTTTAATTTTCGATGTTACTTCATTTCGCATGCAAGCTAATATGTGGTTGCTTTTTTCTGACTTCGACACTGAGTCCCCCAGCTGGTGCGAGTTTGTAACTCGTGCCAAGCATGCATTAAATAACCCCACCTCCCAATTGAAACAAAGGTAAATACATAGCCACTAAAATAAAACCTACAATGAGCCCTACTACAATAATGAGTAAGGGCTCTAGTAGGTTGTTGAGTATTTTAATACGGTGTGTGCTAATTAATGAATCCCTTAACAAAATGTATGCTTGGTATTTAATTTTAGGTTAGTTTTTTGATATTTTGATAGTAATTATTTGAGAAGGACAAACTAAACCGGAATGAATTAACATCAAATATACTTCGCCTCCAGCCGGCTTGGCTCTTCATTTTTGGAATGACCCAAAAACGAAGCAAAAAGGTCTAGGCTTAGTATTTTAAGCGACCTTCTAAACTCTTGCATTCGAAAATAATTTAACTCGCGGATGATTTAGCGTTATGAGTTCTAATCATTGTATTTGCTTATCCGCTCTACAGAAATTATTTTTACGGTTGCTTCGAGTAAGAAGGTGCCCGCTAAAAATACTTAGGCCGATCGAAATGAACCGTTACTACTTTTA
>PKTE01000106.1 GCA_002869335.1 Salinivirgaceae bacterium
CATCATTATGAATGGCATTCGTAGTTCCATAAATTCCATCATCCTCAAAACTAAAATGGAACATTGAGAAGTTATTCTCTAAGCTAAATGGAAGCTGGCTGAAGATCATGGCTGTTTGAGGTGTTTTTGGGAAATTACTCATTGCCATGAAAATATTCATATCTTGACTATTGCTTTTAAATGTAGAGAAGCTTGGTAGTGATACAATAGATTTTTCTTCCGGCTGAGTCATTAGCTCTTTAGCCTTGTTTAGAGCATCTTCTGCATTTCCATCTTCTTTTACAAGGAATAGCATCTTGGCATCATCAAAAATCAAAACTGCTTCACCCTGTGCAATGTAACTTAATCCATCTTGCTCTTCTAATTTAACAGGAGCTTTTGATTTGACTAATAGTTCATTAGTGAACTCTTTAAAATCAGCTGCATTTCTCAAACTCATGGTTACTCCAAAAGTTGGAGATCTGTCCATGCCTTTAACAAAGAAATAAACATCTTCACGATATTTTAATCCAGTTTTTAGAGGATTATCTATAAGACCTTTTACAAAATTGTAAATTTCTTCATCTTGATTTTTTAAATCATCCATCATTTTTTTGTACATGGCATATTGGTCCATATCATATAATTCAGCTTTTTTTGCCAGACTGAATAAATCAGCAGAACCAACAATAGCAGCATCTGATGGAATTGTGTTTAAATGCTGATCCGGTTTTGAGCATGATTGCACCAAAAGTATAATTCCGGATACAATAAATAGGGTTAAAAATCTTTTCATTTTCATTTCGGTATAATTTAGTTTAGTGATTATTTGTGTTAAAATTACGATTTTTCTTTTCTGCAGACAAATATAATTATGTTAAGCCAAGTTTAATATTGAAGCTAGTGGCTGGTTGTATTTGCTCAGAGTTTTTTACTCTTTTGATAACCGTTTTCCATCTGTTTTGCGATGAATTTTCATAGCTAAAATCAATTAGAAAGCTTGTAAATCCATTTTGTTTGAATGTATTTACGTGATGTGAGAACGAAACAGGTATCTCAGGGTAAATATGACTAAGGTTTCCCCTTTTTGTGTAATGTAATTCTGTATTATAGTCATCTTTAAAAGGTTTGCTTGTGTCGATTTTTACAGGCATTCGTGAATAGAAAAGCCTGGGTTTAAAATAGACCGGTTGTATACCATCTTTATAATTATATTTTAAAATGTTCTCCATGTCATTTTCCAGTGGATAGATGGTTTTAAAAATTCCTTGTTCTTTCATTGTTTGAATTGCGGCATCATTAAATGTATAAACGTTTTCATTGGCAATCAGACGATCTTTCGGATGAAAAAAACTTGATTGAGAAAGATGACTTATTACAAATTGTTTAATTCCTTTTTGTTTAAGTTTATTAATTGATTGTTGCCATTTATCAAGAGAGCCTTCTGGAATAAATGCCGGGAGTTCAAAATATATTTTATGTAGGTTTTTTTGAATAAATGGAACATCAGTTCGCAACTCATCAATTTGTGAATGTGGCAATTGAATAAAGAGACCATAAATATCATTAAATTGAACCTTTTTAATCCAATTGATATCATTAATACGTACGTAAATATCTGTGAACTGTTTTTGTTTTTTGTTTATTTGTGGTTCTATCGAATTGAGAATTTCCTGTTTTAATTGTTTGGGAGTGGGTATGAGTTTGAAATTCTTTAATGGACTAGTTTCAAAGCTAAGTTTAGTGTCTTTTCGTGAAGCCAAATAAATTTTATCTCTTTTATTAAACTCATTGGATACTTCATAAGCAATCTTATATTCCTCGTTCTCCTGTGAGAATTCATGAATTTTTAAGGCTGTTTGCGTCCCATTTCTATGTATAAACCTTAATCGATCTCCTTTTTTTAAGTCAATAGTAGAGTTAAAGGTAATTTCATTCTGCTTTAATTTTACTATTTCTCCAACTTCATATCCTGTTGCAGTTCTATCGCTAATTGCATCAGTAACTTTTCCCCCTAAAAAATAAGATGTTTTATCTCGTCCCATATCCATATTTAGGATCGATCTGGCTTCATTTAACTTATCAGAATCATTAAGTGCCATTTTATAAGCCTGAGCAACTGAGTATGTATAATTTGCTGACTTTAAACGTCCTTCTACTTTAAGAGAATGAATAGGGAGTTTTTTAATTTCTTGAATAAGATCTAGTGCTTGGAGATCTTTTAAGTTAAATAAGAAACCATTGCTATTGGGTTTGTGGAAAATTCTACGACATGGTTGTTTGCATAATCCTCTATTGGCGCCTTGACCACCCATGTAGCTACTATATAGACACATGCCTGAAAATGAGTAGCATAGTGCTCCATGTATGAATAGTTCGATTTCAACTATTGCTTTTTTTGAAATGGTTTCAAGCTCTGGAAATGTTAATTCTCTGGCCACTATAACACGTTCAAAACCTACTTTTCCTGCATAGTTGGCTCCCTGACTATTATGAATAGCCATTTGAGTACTGGCATGTAGATTTAAGTCTGGAAAGTATTTTTTTGCTATATAATAAACACCCCAATCTTGAATTATTATTGAATCTGGTTTGATTTGATTCAGAATGTGAAGTGTTTCTATTAATTCAGTTAATTCGCCATTTTTAATTACAGTATTTAAAGTCACAAATATTTTAATGTTGTGCTTTTTAGCTGAATATAGCACTTCTGCAAGTTGTGCATAAGTGAAATTTTTTGCTCTTCCTCTTGCATTGAAACTCTTTATTCCGAGATAAACGGCATCGGCTCCTCCTTGTACGGCAGCCTGAAAATTCTCCATATTACCTGCAGGTAATAATAGCTCTGGTGTTTTGTGATTTTTATGCACGTGTTTATTTATTAATTCTTATATAGTTCTCAATTGACCGATCGTATGTTTTTTCAATGTCATCAGGAAAATAGCATGCAGGTAATTCACCTCTTTTTCTATGGTAGCTAATACATTCGCAACATAGGCCTTTTTTTGCACATGGATAGGAGCAATTGCAATTTGCCATATTTTTGTACTTTTGACATTCCATAACAAATCTAGTTTTAAATTGTCTTACAAAATTCGCAATTAATTTATCTTTGTCATAAAAAAATGAAATCTTATGAAAAAAATAATCGCTTTATTAATTATTTCTGCCATTTCTTTCACTTCTTTTAGTCAATCAAAATTACCACAAGGGTCTAAGGTACCTAAGAATAAGGACATATTTACAAATTTTGGTTTTGGTGTGTCAAGTTGGGGTGTTCCAATATATGGTAGTGTTGAATATATGGTTCACGACGAAGTATCTATTGGTGGTGAAATTTCTTACCGTGGACAGAGTGAAGTTATACTCGATAGAACTTATAAAATTAGAGCTACAACGATTTCTGCCAGAGGTAATTATCACTTTAATAATTTATTGAAGATCAAAGCCCCATTTTTATTTTATGCGGGAGCAACATTAGGATATGCTATTGTATCAACTAATGTGGTTTCTGGTTTTGGATATGATGGAGCTCGTGCTTCTGGTTTGTTTTTTGGAATACAAACAGGTGGTAATTATTATTTTACAAAAAACTGGGCAGCTAATGTAGAGTTAGGGATCGGTAATGTAATGGGCTTGAAATTAGGGGCTAGCTATTTATTTTAGATTTATTTATTTCTTTTTTTCTTGAATTGCTTTCATTTTTAAAATAAATTTATCTTTACAAACTATTTAATGAAAAATTGATTAAGAATATTCAGTTTTTATAGAAATGAAAAAACAAGAACAAAACCGTAAGAAAAAAAGTCATGCGGTTAAAGATGAAGAATTAAGGATTAGAAATCCGAAAAAAACAGGAAAGAACTCAGGTCGAAAAAATTATTCAGAAGACGAAGAATGGGATGAATATGAAGAGGAATTAGCCAGAATGAGACGGCAAGAATCTCTGGAAGAATTTTTTGATGACGAAGAAGATGATTAGTAAGCGGGGAATTTGATTCCCCGCTTTTATTTTGTAAATTGTATTACATTAAATTGTAAATCATTTATTTATGGCTATTAAAAGTATTAATCCTTTCGATGAAACACTAATTGCAAATTATGATCAGGTGAGCGCTGCTGAATTGGAGCAACTACTCGATAAATCTATTGATCAATGGAATGAATGGCGTGGAGAGCACTTTAGTAAAAAGCAAGATTTGCTTCTGGAAGTGGCTAATTTACTGCGGTCTCGTAAAGATCAGCTTGCGGCATTAATAACGCGAGAAGTGGGCAAGATTATTAGTGAATCAAAGGCTGAAATTGAAAAATGCGCTTGGGTTTGTGAATATTATGCTGAAAATGCAGAGCGTTTTTTATTGCCAGAGGAGATAATTACTGAATATAGTAAAGCTCAGGTTCAATATCTGCCGATAGGGCCTGTTTTAGCAATTATGCCATGGAATTTTCCATTCTGGCAAGTATTTCGATTTGCCGCACCAACATTAATGGCAGGTAATACAGCAATATTAAAACATGCTAGTAATGTTTCCGGATGTTCATTGGCAATAGAAGGTTTGTTCAAAGATGCCGGATATCCGGAAGGTACTTTTATAAGTTTGCTGTTAAAAGGATCCGAAACGGTTAAAGTAATTGAAGATAGTCGCGTAGCCGCTGTTACAATAACTGGAAGCACAGCCGCAGGTAAAGCAGTTGCTGAAGCTGCCGGCCGAAATATTAAGAAATCTGTTTTAGAGTTAGGTGGTAGTGATCCATATATAATTTTGGAAGATGCAGACATTAATTTAGCAGTGGAGAAATGTGTAGCAGGGAGGTTGCTAAATGCTGGTCAGAGTTGCATTGGAGCCAAACGATTCATTGTTACGGAGGCAGTATATGATACATTTATAGATGCTTTTGTGAAAAAAATGGAAGATGCTAAAATGGGTGATCCTTTGGATGAAAAGACAAACTTAGGACCTCTTGCTACGAAATCATTCCGTGAAGAATTGCACTACCAGGTGGAGAAAAGTTTATCTATGGGAGCAAAGCTATTATGTGGAGGATATGTGCCTGAAGGTAAAGGTGCATTTTATCCGGCAACTGTCTTAGCAGATGTTAAAAAAGGAATGCCAGCATATCATGATGAGCTATTTGGACCAGTTGCATCAGTTATAAAAGTTAAGGACGAAGAAGAGGCTATTGAGGTAGCTAATGATACAATCTTTGGTTTGGGAGCTGCTGTTTTTACAAATGATTTGAAACGCGGTGAAAGAATAGCAAGTGATTCAATAAGAGCCGGTGCCGTATTTGTAAATGATTTCGTTAAAAGTGACCCACGATTACCATTTGGAGGAATTAAAGAAAGTGGTTACGGAAGAGAATTATCTGTATTTGGGATTCGAGAATTCACAAATATTAAAACCATTGTGGTAAGTTAGGATGGAAATGTGCTGATTTTAGTTACTATAAATGATTAATAGACTGATTTCATTCCATAAAAAGTTGTTTTATTCTAAGACTAATTGTAATTTTCGCTAGCTAAAAAAGCATGAATCGAATCGCAACAATATTTTTTATCCTGATAACTGTTTGGGGATATAGCCAAACACAGTATCGCTTTGAACAAATTACCAATGAAAGTGGCCGCACATTGGGTAGAGTTTCTGGTGTGGTGCAGGATTCATCAGGGTTTATATGGCTTGCTACTGAAAATGGATTATACAGATATGACGGGTATTCATATAAGCTATTTAAACATGATAGAAGGGATTCAACTTCAATTCCTCATAATGATCTGAGATATATTTATCTTGATAGAAATCAGAACTTATGGTTAAGGCATTATGATAAACTATTTGCTATTAAAGACCATAAGCTAGTTGATGAGTATAAATTTGTCTACAATCAGAACTTTGCTGTTAATACTTCGATAGTACAAGATAAGAATTTAAACTATTGGATAGGTCCAGTAAAAGATTACATAATAAGGTTAAATGAAGATCATTCAGTAGTTGATACATTTACTATGGCTAAAAAGCTTGCGCACCCAGCTATTAGTAAATGGATTTCGCGCAATAAACCAGATTATTTTACAGATAGCACTTTATGGATTGATATAACAAAAGAGACTTCTTTTTTAATTGCAACAGGTGGTGAAGGATCAAACGGAGACTTTTATGATTACGGGCAGCTGTATTATAATGATCAATTGGTTTTTGATGGTAAAGAATACTATGTGCCTGTAGGTAAAAACTCTTTCTTTTATTTGGCAGCTAAAATGGTTGTTTTAAAGCCCGGTAAGTATGAGTTACGATTTACAAAAGATGAATCAAATTCATTTAGACCTGATGAAAATCCATTTGAAAAATACGGAATGGGCCTTTACAAGGTTAGTAATGAAAGTGAAATTGCAAAACTGTCTAACGTAGATTATTACCCTGATAATGCCATCCATTCAGTGATTGTAAAAGATATGTTGATTAATAATGAGGGGTATTTTACGATCTTAACAGAAAATGGCATACATATTCGTAAACAAGATAGCTGGTATAGTATACCTGTCGATTTAGTAGATCAAATTAGTGCAAATATTACTAGTGATACTTACTATATGCCATTTACTCAGGCTAAAAGTGGAGATTATTGGGTGGCATATAGAAATGGTCTTATAAAGATAAATGAGAACGGATATACAAAGTATAGGTTGTTTGAAAATCCTAAGCAGATTATTGAATTAAAGGAGAATAGTGCAAATCAGTTGTGGTTAACCTCAACAAATGGAATTTTTTTATTCGATGTAAAGAATAAAAAATTGGAGCATATTTTACAAAGTAATGAAAATAGGCTTTATAATAATTTCGTGTGGGATGTTTATGAAGATCGCTCAAGAAATATTTGGTTTGGAACCCGTGGAGGACTTAATAGATTAAGACCATCACGTTTTTACATTGAGAATCTTGGAATGGAGAATTATGCACCTTTTCCAATAATGCAATTTGGCAAAAATGATTTCTTTACTACGGGTAAAACCAATAAAATTTATCATTTTTCTATTAATAATAAGAAAAAGGAAGCAATTACATTTAATGATGAAATCTTTCCAAAAGATGATTTTGACGATCAAAGAACGTATGATATAAATGATATTATTAACTTGAATAATAAGCTCTATATGGCATACTCAAATAGAGTTGCTTTATTTGATTTTCCATTTATTGATTTAAAAAAATATATTAATATTCCTTCTATTAAGGTTGGAGATCAAGACGTAGATAATCATGCTCTTTATTTAATAAATGAAAAAGCAGGTATTTGGATTGTAGCTGTCGATGGCCTATATAAATATAGTTATGATTTAACCGTTCAAAAACAATTTTTATCTTTTGGAGATTCCTATTATTCTTATAGTGATTTAGACAGTCGTTATGTTAAAGATATTGATAAATGGGAAGATAATTATTATATCAGAACCTCAAAAAATATTTGGGAATTTAACCCAAATGACGAAAGCATAAAGAAAATATTTGAGTTTCCAGCTTGGGTATTAGAAACTTCTTTAAAAAATGGCGATTGTTTTATTGATACTGCTTCAAATGCTTTATGGTTTTCACTAATTCCAAACATATATAAATATAATTTTGAGTCACATTCGATCGATACTTTTAAAATAGATCTTAATATTGATATAGGTGATTGTTATACATCAATAACTGATAGCATAGTTTGGGTCGCAACTAATAATGGATTGATTCGATTTAATCCTGAAACAGAGGATTTTATTCGATATACATCAATGGATGGGCTGGCAGATAATAATGTGAATGGTGTCTATCCTGATATTTTTGGCAATATTTGGCTTACAAGTTATAAGGGCCTCACAAAAATGTCTGTTGCTGATGAAAAATATGAAACGTTCTTTAGAAGTAATGATTTTATTAAACTTAATTTCTTAAAGCCACACTACAGACATCCAAAGTTCAAACATCAATTGGTTCTTCCTACTACTTCGGGGTACATGACATTCAACCCAGACTCGTTAAATCCTATCAAACCGCCTATTGTATTAAGTAGTATTCTTTTATTTGGAAAAGAAGCTCAGTTTGATAGCCTGGCTCATGAAAAAAAACATATAGAATTGCCATTTAATCAGAACTTTATCACCTTTGAAATTGCTGCACTTGATTATACGGAACCTTCTAAAAACAGGTATCGATATAAAATGGAGAATTTCAATGAGCAGTGGTTATATACAGATGCAAATAATCGTAAAGCACCTTATACAGGATTGCCACCGGGAGATTATGTTTTTGTGGTTCAGGGAACAAATAATGATGGTATCTGGAGTGACCCATTGCGTTTAACACTGATTATTCATCCACCATGGTATAGAACGATAGTTGCCTATATCAGCTATGTTGTATTTACAATATTGTTTATTGTATTATTTATAAGGTATAGAGAACGAAAACTTAAAGAAGAGAAGCGAATACTTGAGGAAAAAGTTAAAGAACGGACTATTGAGATTAGGAAGCAGCGTGATGAAATAGCTGAGCAGAAAAAAGATATTACAGATAGTATTCATTATGCAAGCAGAATACAGAGTGCATTGTTACCTAGCGATGAATTTGCTAAGGATGTTTTAAGTAGCTATTTCATTTTATTTAAACCAAGAGATATTGTAAGTGGCGATTATTATTGGCTTACACAAATTGGAAACAAAACCATTGTGGTTGCGGCTGATTGTACCGGTCATGGCGTGCCGGGTGCATTTATGAGTATGTTAGGAGTTGCATTTCTGAATGAAATTGTAGTAAGAGATGGAACAATCTCTTCCGATAAGATATTGAATCGATTACGAGATTATGTTATCAAATCTTTGAAGCAAACTGGAGAGGAAGGCGGATCAAAAGATGGTATGGATATAGCTTTGACCATCATTAATCATGATACTCTTGAAGCTCAATTTTCAGGAGCATATAATCCATTGCTCATATTGAGAGATGGTGAAATAGAGACTATTAAAGCTGATAAAATGCCTATTGGGTACCATATTAAAGTTGATTCACCATTTACAAGCAAAAATGTTAAGTTGCAAAAAGGCGATAGACTATATACTTTTTCAGATGGTTACCCAGATCAGTTTGGTGGTGAGAAAGGTCGTAAATTTATGTCAAAACGCTTTAAACAACTGCTTATTGACACAGGTAATCTAACCATGGAAGAACAAAAAGAGGTACTTGATAAAGAAATTGAAGCCTGGATGGGAGATGAGCATTCTCAAATTGATGATATACTAGTGATTGGAGTGGAAATTTAATTCTATCATCGCTGTTAATAAAATCAAAAAAACTTTCAAAAATAATCGTACTTTATCAATATGTATTAAATTGCGTTGTACATAATTTGAATAAGTAAAATTAAAATCCTTATATCATGAAAAAAATTGTCAGTTTATTATTAATATTATTCCTTGGTTCATTTGCCTTTGGACAGGTAGATGACGAGTTTGAGAAGTATGCTAAACAGCAAGATAAAAAGTTTGAAGATTATGCTAAAAAGCAAGATGAGATTTTTGCTAAGTATGTGAAAGAAAACGATTCATATATTGAAAAACTTGATAAAGAATGGCAAGCTTTTCTTGAAAAAAAGTTTAAAGAGTTTGATCTTTATGTGAAAAAACAGCCATCAATTGGACCAAAACCAAAGGAGCTCCCTAAGGCAAAGACAGACGCTGTAGCAAAAAATGAAGCTGTGAAATTCGAGTCTGTCAAAAAGGTTGAAGAGAAACCAGTCGAAGTTGTAAAACCGATTCTTCAAAAGTCAGAACCAAAAGATTTTAGTAAATCAGATTTAGGTTTGGATTTTTACGGAACTGATCTGGACATGGATTATGACCGCAATTTCTTGTCTGATTTTCCTGATAATATCTCAGAGCAAGTAATCTCGCAAAAGTTTGGTGAAATGTCTAAAACCAATTACAACTATTTGCTAAATCAATTGCAAGATATCAGTACTCGAATGAATTTAAATGATTGGGGATATTATTTGTTATTGAAAAGGGCTAGTAAAGAGATTGCAAACGATGAAGCTGGTGAGACTTTTTTAGAGTGGTTTCTATTATTAAAATCAGGTTACAAGGCACGTATTGCATATAAAGATGATGACCTGTTTTTGCTTTTACCAGCAGCTCATAATATTTATGAAATACCGTTTTTCACTTTTGATGGATTGAAATATTACCTAATCAACGGAAAACAAACAAACGTTTTTACATACGATAAAGATTTTCCTGAAGCAACAAGAATAATGGACTTAAATATTGATAGTCCATTAAATACAGAAGAGTCTATTGATAAACGTAAAGTAGAATTTACTTACATAGGAACTCCTTACAGTTTTGAAGTTAGCTTCAATAAAAATGTAATTGATTATTATCAGGACTTTCCTCTAAGTGATGCAAATATCTATTTTGATGCAACAGTATCTGCCAGCACAAAACAATCTTTAAAAGAAGGGTTGCAGCCAATTATCGAAGGTAAATCAGAGGAAGAGGCAGCTGGAATTCTTTTAAGATTTGTACAAACAGCATTTGAATATCAGACTGACCAGGAGCAATTTGGAAAAGAGAAGTTTTTCTTTCCTGATGAACTTTTTAAATTTCCATATTCAGACTGTGAAGACCGTTCTGTATTATTTGCATATTTGGTAAAAGAGTTGATGCAACTTGAGGTTGTAGGAGTAGGGTACTCTGGTCACATGGCTACAGCCGTGCGTTTTAATGAAGAGGTTAATGGAGACTTTTTAACTTTTGAAGGAAAGAAATATACCATTTGTGATCCGACCTATATTAATGCTCCTATTGGTATGACAATGCCTCAATATCAAGGACAACCTGCTGAGATTTTCCAATTACGTAACACCAGAAACAGAGCTTTTGCTCAGCGTAATTTATGGAAAACTTTAATGAAATATGGTGCCTATAGAGGTGATAATAAGGGTGATATAGCTACTGATAGTGAAGGTAATACTTATTTAACCGGGTATTTTAAAGGAGATTTGAAATTAGGCAGCAGAAATCAATTTTCATCTGTCGATGATACGAAAGATATTTTTGTAGCAAAAATTGATAATGATTTTAATATTCACTGGGTTAAGGTGTTTGGAGGTAAAGGTGCTGACGTTGGTTATGCATTAAAGTTAGCTGATAATGGAGATGTAATAATTGCCGCATCGTTTGATGAAAGCTTTAACTTCGGTTATAAATATGTAAAATCAGAAGAAATGGCTGATGTGTTAATCGCTCGATTTAATTCTGATGGACGCCTGCTATGGGCTAACCAGGTTGGCATTGAGCAGATTGGTTTAGCTGAAGGATTTATGTTTATGGCAGAGTATCAGTGGGATGGTGACTTTGTTGAGCATAAAATATATAGAGAAGCTGAATCTTTTACAGACTTTGGATTGGCTGTTAATTCTGAAGGCAATATCCTGGTTACAGGTGCTCCTTATGACGTAGCAGGTTTAACAGTAAATAAAGCAAATTATAATTCTGGAGCTTCATTCTCTGCACCTGAAGTTTTATTGGCTGAAAATAAGAAGTTATTAAGCGCTGATTACAATCCAGCTATTGCAGGTTTATTTGCGGTAATTAAAATGCTTAATAGTAGTAGTATTGCTTTGCCTGGAACTGAGGCTCAGAAAACATTAGATCAGTATAATCCAGCCTTTAAAAAGCGATCTCCACATATTTATCAAAGTATTGGTCGCATACAATTTATTAAAAACTCCGAAGGTATTGTAACTATTAAAACTGATAATGGTGAAGAAGTTTCTTTCAAAACATTGAAAGTGAATAATAATGCAAGGTTTAAAGTATCTGCGTATAATTCAGGAAATAGCCAGATTGATGTTTTAGGTGGTGTTAGTATTGGTAAAAGTATTATATGGTATGATCTTAATGCTGTTAAGTTATTTAAAACAGGCGATATGGTGATGGATTATGATATTGACCATACTAAAATTAGAATGGGTATTGAAAAAGATATCTTAAAGTAAACTAGAAATATTCTATAAGAAATAGAAATCCCCGGTTGTTGCCGGGGATTTTTTTATATCGTTTGGTATCGTTATTATTAATTATAACTCATAATCTACCACTCTTCGTTCAAATCGTAAATGTTTTATTTTATCAATAAATGCTAAATGAGCTGGGTGCTTTTGGTAGGTTTTTAGGTCATTTAAAGTATCAAATGTAATTTCAAGAACAATGTCAGCAGTTTCATTTCCTTCAAAAAGATTTGACCCGGCACTGAACGATTTAATTTCACTTATTTGGTGCGGAAGTTTATTTAATTCATTAACGAATGTTTGAATAGACTTTTTCTTGTCAAAGCCATCTGATTCACCATACAAGCGCCAAAATACTATATGCTTAATCATCAGAGCGATTTAATTCATGCTTAAGTACAACCATTTTAATGGCAGCTGCAGCAGCTTCATCTCCTTTGTTTCCATGTTTGCCACCTGCTCTGTCCAATGCTTGCTGTTGGTTCTCAGTAGTCAATACTCCAAACGCAACAGGAATATTATATTTTAGGCCTACTGTGTTGGTTCCATCAGTTACAGCATTGCAAACAAAATCGAAATGGCGTGTTTCACCCTGAATAACGCATCCCAGACAAATGATTCCATCTACATCTGTATACTCGGCCATATATTGAGCTCCGAGCGATAATTCGTAACTACCGGGAACATATTTGTATAAAATATCTTCTTCTTTTACTCCGTTTTTTATGAGTGTTTCTTTTGCTGCTTTTCCCATACTCTCTGTTACCTCAGGGTTCCATTCAGAAATTAAAATTCCAAATTTTAGACCTTCAGCACTTGGAATTGGGTTGATGCCTTGATCAGATAGGTTTTTAAGAGAAGTTGCCATATGGTTAGTTTTTTAATTGAACAAAAAAGGAGGTATTTCCACAAACACCTCCTTACTTTATTTTGCAATGAACTCTAGGAATTCATCATAGTCTTTGTGCGACTGATATATTTTTCAATATTACGATATTCTCTGCTTTCAGGGAATTCTTTTTCTATACGTTCGTATATTTTAAGTGCTTTATCGTATTTTCCTTCTGTATAATATACCTGAGCGGCTTTCATTAAAAATAGAGGTGTTGTAAATTTATTAGAAAATACACCTGCAGCTTTTTCATAATATTCAGCTCCTTTAATTTTCTCTCCCATTTCAACGTATGCATCACCTAAAGCTCCTTTAGCAGCAACTGTTGTGTAAAGGTCTTCTCCATTATAATTATTCAAATAATTAGCTGCTTCTTCGAAATTACCTAAATTTAAGTAACAAATTCCAGCATAATACTCAGCCAAATTACCTGATGGAGTTGAACCATAGTTATCAATGATATCTAAAAACCCAAAGTTGTTTCCATCTCCGTTTAATGCAAGATTAAATGAATCTTTTTCAAAATATTGTTGTGCAGGGAAAATAAATTCCTGAGCCTCAATTACTTTTGGTGCAACAATATAATGTTTATATCCCCAATAACCTAAAACAATAATTGCTACAATTACTGCAATTGTTGTAATTCTTTTTTGATTTTTTTTAATAAAATATTCCGTGCGACTCAACGCCTGCTCAACATTCTCAAATGTTGAATCCTGTGCCTGTTTATTTACTTTCTTTTTTGACATCTTCTTTACAGATTTTTCTTTAATTCTGCGCAAAATTACACGAAAATATTTCATCAGCAAATAAATTTCAATTGAATTGATGAACGAATTGCTTGTTCTTGCAATTGCATAAGAGATTTTATTAAAGTTGGTTGGCTAATTTGTTGGTAAGTTTTGATGATTTTTAATAATAATTAGGCGCATAGTTGTTGCCAATCACTATTTTTGCAATATGTTTTTAAAGAAACTGACTTTACTTAATTTTAAAAATTACGAATCAGCTCAGGCTGAATTATCTGAGGCAATTAATTGCTTTGTGGGCGATAATGGTTCTGGAAAAACCAATTTGCTTGAAGCAGTATATTATTTGTCCCTCTGCAAGAGCTGTTTTAATATTCCGGATTTGCAAAATATTAAAATAGGGGAGCAGTTTTTCATGATTGATGGGGACTTTCATATAAAGGATGAGACTGAGAAAATAATTTGTGCTGTTCAAGAAGGTCTTAAAAAGAAGTTTAGTAGAAATAAAAAAGAGTATACCCGACTGTCAGATCATATAGGTTTAATACCGGCTGTTTTAAGTACACCTAGCGATACACAGCTTGTTTACGCAGCAAGTGATGAGCGGCGCCGTTTTCTTAACGGGTTAATTTCACAACACGACAGGGCGTATCTCCAGAATGTAATAGATTATAATAAGGCACTTGAGCAGCGAAATAGATTACTTAAGAATTTTGCACAAACAAATACCTGGGATGAATTGGCGCTTGAGATATGGGATGAAACAATGAGTCAAACAGGTGAGAAAATATTTGAGTCCCGAAAGGAGTTGATTGATAAATTGAAACCCGTTTTTCAAAAGTATTACTCTTTTATATCAGGTGATAATGAGGAGGTTTCTCTTGTTTATAAATCTGACCTTGAAAATGGCAGTCTAAAGGAGCTGTTGAATGAGAGTAGGCAGGCTGACAGATTTGCACAAAGGTCAACAATTGGCATTCATCGTGACGATTTAGTATTTTTAATTGGAGATAGAAATATAAAAAAAACAGGTTCGCAGGGACAGCAGAAAACATATCTTGTTGCATTGAAATTTGGTCAGTTTGATCTTATTAAAGGTATTACGAGTAAAAAGCCTTTACTTTTGTTGGATGATGTTTTCGATAAACTAGATGCCGGAAGAGTTGAACGGATTATTTCGCTTGTGGCAGAAGAAAACTTTGGACAGATATTTATTACTGATGCCAATAAAGTTCGTGTAGATAAAGTCTTAGAGAAAGTATCCTCAGATCATCGAATTTTTAAAGTGCAAGCTGGTAAGCTAGAGTTGGTTGATAAATAACTATAATTATGGAGCGCAGAAAAACGGAACGTTTGGGAGATATGATTGATTCCTGGTTAATGAAGCAAGGGAAACATTCCAATATGCTTAAAGCACATGTGGTAAATCGTTGGGAAGACTTTGTTGGAAAACCGGCTGCTCGCTATACTGAATCAGTTCATTTTGTTTCTAATGAGTTGCATGTTAAATTAAGATCTGCAGTTGTAAAGCGCGAATTAGAGATAATAAAAACGCCTCTTATTGAAAAAATCAATAAAGAGGCGCGATGTGAGCTTGTGACTAATATTTTTTTTACTGCATAGAACCTTGCAAGCAGCCACCTTTATCTTTGTAAAATTTTTCGTATCCTGCGAAGAAGTATTCACTCTCTTTAATCGCATTTTCATCACTGTCTGAACCATGCACAGCATTTGCTTGAATAGATTGTGCAAACATATGGCGAATAGTTCCTGGTTCAGCTTTTTTAGGATCAGTACTTCCAATTAATTTTCTGAAATCTTCAACTGCATTATCCTTTTCTAAAAGAGCAACAACAATAGGACCTGATACCATAAATTCAACCAATTCTCCAAAAAATGGTTTGTCTTCATGAATACAATAGAAGTTTTGAGCTTCATTTCTGCTTAACTGTACCATTTTCATTCCTGCAATGTGAAATCCTGCCTCTGCAATTTTACCTAGAATTGGGCCAATATGTTCGTTTTGAACAGCTCCCGGTTTAATAATTGTGAAAGTAATTCTTCCTGCCATGATGTTTAAATTTTAGTTTCAATGTTCTTATACATTTATTTGCCTCTTTTGTTCAGCGAAGTTAGTAAAATGTCGATAATATTCTCCTGAACTTATAATTACATTGTTTTCTTATCAAATATTTTCTTGTACCCAAATCTATCGTAAGTAGTTATAGTTTCATTTATTACAATTGTGATGAAACCTTCCTTAAAATTAGATGTTGTTTATTCGTTCTTTTCATAAAATGTGGATTAAAAGTTGCAATTCTCAAAATAGAAAAGAAATCCTAGAGTTTAATATAATAGTTTTATCTTTGATGGTTACTTTTTTTACAAAGTAAACTCAAAAGGGTTAAAAGAATTAAATAGGTGGAATTGAGAGTATTTGAAGAAAATATAATTAGAGAATTTGAGGGTTATTTGAAGGGAGCCAATAAGGTTGCAGTTTTTACACATATGAATCCTGATGGAGATGCAATTGGAAGTGCTTTGGCCTTTGATTTGGCAATGAAGAATATTGATATAGAGTCTAAGGTGTTTATTGCAAATGAGGTTCCTGATGCATTAAAATGGATGCAGGGAGCTGAAAGCATACATGTTAATGCGAAACTTACAGATGTGAAAGAATACCTAGAGGATGCCGATATAATAGTTTGCCTGGATTTTAATGAGCCCGGGCGAGTTGACCAATTAGGGACCATTCTTAAAGAAACAAAACTACCAATTATTGTTATTGATCACCATCCACAAGTAGCTAGCTACAAGGGTTTGCTAATTGCGGATACTTCTTATAGCAGCACAGCTGAATTGTTGTACTGGTTGTTGAAAGAGAGCAATCTCGTTGTGAGATCAATGGCTTTTGCGGAAAGCGTATATACTGGAATTGTAACTGATACCGGATCATTTGCTTATAATTCATCATCACCTAAAACTTTTAAAGCGGTAGCTGATTTATTGGAAATAGGTTTCGATAAAGATCGGGTGACTGATTTAGTTTTTCAGCAATTTGATGCTAACAGAATTAGGCTCTTAGGCCATTTGTTGGTTAATAGGCTTGAGGTAATAGAAGGATATGGAGCAGCATATACTTATTTAACCAAGGAAGATTTAAACAGGTTTAATTATAAAGCTGGAGATACAGAGGGGTTTGTGAATTATCCGCTTTCAATAAAAGGGGTGACATTTACAGCTTTCTTTATAGAAAATGACGATCATGTAAAGATATCATTTAGGTCAAAAGGGTCATTTCCTGCGAATGAGTTTTCCAGTAAATATTATCATGGTGGTGGGCATTTAAATGCTGCTGGCGGTCGTTCATATGAACCATTATATGAAACAATGGAAGGATTTGAGAAATTAGTTAAGCAATTTACCAATGAGTTATAGATTAATAGTGCCAATATTTCTTTTTGCATTTGTCATTTTGGGGTGTAAAAGTAATTATCATGAAAAACGCATCAATTCACAAATGCAGAAAAGACAATATGATGAAAATTTGATAATTGCAAATAGGGGATTAATCTCAAGAGATTCAAGTAAAATAGTTGGTATTTTAAGAGCCAGAGGTTGGGACATGAATGTGTCTGAAACGGGTTTATGGTATCAGGTTTTAGATAAAGGTGATGGACCAAAAGCTCAGGAAGGGCAAGTGGCTGAACTTGAATATAAGTTGAGGTTAATTAATAACAAGTTGGTTTATAGTTCAGATTCAACTGGACCATTGAGGTTTAGAATATCTAAAGGAGGAGTGGAAAGAGGTCTTGAGGAAGGTATGTTGTATTTGAGTGAGGGAGATAGTGCCAGGTTTATATTGCCACCATATATGGCACATCATTTATTGGGTGATCAAAATAAAATACCACCAAGAGCGATCATAATATACGAAGTACGGTTAAATTCTTTGTTAAATTAGTTGATCGCTGATGTAATTTAGCTATTTTTGTTATATAAAGCATCTTTAGAATGAGAATTGTTCTGTACGTAATACTTATACTTGCTGCTTTCGGATGCAAAAAGAATCCTTATCCTTCATTTAGTGAAGTTAACGGTGGTGCGATCTATTATAAACTTCATATGTTTGGAGATGATCGTAAAACCGCTAATGTTGGAGACTATATAACCGCTGATATTGCCTATCAAACCATGGATGATTCTATCTTTTTCAGAGGTAAAAGAACATTTCAATTGGCAGAATCAGGGTTTGAAGGTAGTATAGAACAGTGTTTTATGATGATGGCACAAGATGATAGTGCCAGTTTTATAATAAGTGCTGATGGTTTGTTTGAAAAAACTCTTGAAACCAATTTGCCCTCTTTCATTCCGCCAAATAGTAAAATGAAAGTAGGAATCAAAATGTATATGATTCGTTCCGAAGCTGATTATAAGCGCGAAAAAGAGGAGTTTTTAGCATGGATCGAGGATTTTGGTGAATATGAACAGACTGTTTTACGCCATTTTATTGAAGAGCAAAAGATTGATATAAAGCCTAGTGAAACTGGAATGTATTTTATTCCATTGGAGCAAGGTGATGGACGGAAAGTTGAAAAGGGAGATATTGTAACGGTTAACTACGAAGGTAAATTCTTGAATGGTGAGTTCTTTGATAGTACAGTTAAAAGAAAACAACCTTTTGAGTTTGTGTTTGGTACAGAATGGCAAGTGATTAAAGGTTTAGAGGAAGCTATTAGTCAAATGAGAAAGGGTGATAGAGCGTTAATTATTTTACCTTCAGAATTAGCATGGGGCGCTGATGGTTCCAGTACTGGTATTGTACCTCCTTTTACATCTGTGATATATGAAATTGAATTAGTCGATGTTAGGTCCAGAGAAGAACAGGTTTAACTATAAAATTTTTATAAGATGAGAAAAATTAGTATTGCGTTAATGATTATTTCATTGACCATGCTTTTTGCATGTGGTGGCGAAAAATTAGAGTTTAAAACTCATAAAGACGGATTTCAGTATGCGTTTATTGATCGCTCTGAGGCTGGTCTTTCACCCAGAGTAGGTGACGTAGTGACACTAAAAATAGCTATCAAGGCACCTAATGATAGTATTATTAAACGTACAAATTATTTCCGTACTCAGGTGCAAAAATCAAAGTTTAAAGGTGGAATAGACAATGCCTTACAATTTATGCATGAAGGTGATAGCATGGTTTTTTTAATTGATGCTTTAAAGTATTACAGAAATTATGAAAAAGGCGTTGTTCCTGTTTATTTGAAAGATGGTGATTTGCTTCGGTTTGATATTCGCATGGTAGATGTGAAGAGTATGAAAGAGATTGAAAAGGAGAGGACCTTAAAACAGATAAGTGGAAAGAAGCAGGAAATTATTGCATTAAAGAGCTTTTTACATCGTTCTGCTATAAGTGATTCTGCTGATTTGAACCGTGTTTATGTTAAAACACGCCGTAATGGTAATGGCCGAATTCCAGCTATGAAAAACACTGTTTCTATCCATTATTTTGGATATTTCGTAGATGGAACTGCTTTCGATAATTCTTATGAAAGAGGCAAACCATTTGATTTTACCTTGGGTGCAGAACAAGTAATTCCAGGATTGGAACAAGGAGTTATGAAAATGAAAGTAGGCGAAAAAGCTACTATCATTATACCTTCTCCTTTGGCGTATGGAGATGACGGATTACCACAAGCTAAGATTGCCCCAAATACAACACTTGTGTTTGATGTAGAATTACTTGACGTTAAGTAGAATACTGATAAAGGTTAAAAATAAATGAGGCTGTCCAATATATTGGACAGCCTCTTATTTTATTTGGTTAAATTATTATTCTTTGTGCTCTTTGAAAAAAGTATTTCTTATTTCTATTGTAAAAGTAGCAATGATAAAGATTAGAAGTGCAAATGAACTTCCCATAGCAATTTGTCTACCCGTATAGTATGATTTTGGTTTAAACTCAAATACAATTTCGTGTTCTCCTTCTGGTATTTCAAGAGCTCTTAATACATAATTTACCCTAATATGCTCAACGGGTTGGTTGTCGATATAGGCATGCCAGCCTTTAGGGTAATAGATTTCTGAAAATACACCCAGCTGTTTTGTATTTGTTTTGGCTTTGTAAACCATCCTTTTAGGATCATACTTGGTTAGCTGAATTGATGCTAATGAGTCATTTGTATAGCTTGTGGATACCTTATCAGCAAAACGTTTATCTACTATTGCTTCTTCTATCGGGTCGAAATTATTTAAGGCAGCTATTTCTTCATCTGCATTTTCAACAATTTTGGCTTTGCTCACAAACCAGGCATTGCCAATTGCACCCGGGTTCATTTGCGCTATAGGTTTATTATCTTGTCCGGTAGCTATAAAGTATTTTGTATTGAGCATATTTATAACTCGCATGTTACCTTTTGATAAATGATAATCAATTAACTCTTGATAACGTTGCATTTTTGCTCCGTGGTAACCACCTAAACTATTATGAAAATATGATGTTCTTGAATCCTGATCCAGACGAGCCAGCGTATTGAATACACGATAATAAGACTGGTCCTGTAAGATTTGGTTATCTGCTCTATTAGCAGTAAATGGATTGTTTACTTTGCGCTCACGTACAAAATTATCATTATTAATATATCGCTTATTTATTGGCCACATATCTGCAATAAATAGTACGCCTAATGCTGCAATAAAATATTGTAATTTAAGCTTCTCTGTTACGTATACCCATACGACAGCTGCGGTCAATAGCAAAAATATTAGAGATCTGAAAGCATCACTTCTAACTAATGATGCCCTGTCGCTAACGATAGCATTTATTATTTGTTGATTACCTAATTGTTGATCGCCAGGTGATGTGAAATCGCCTATTATCCCAGGAAATAAGGTGAATATTAGTGCAATTCCACCCATTATTCCAAGTGAATACTTAAGCGCATTTATGATTCTTTTCTTATCAACTTCTTTATTGATTAATTGCTGAATGGCAATAATGGCCATTAGTGGAACAGTAAACTGAGCAATTACTAATGTCATACTCACAGTTCTGAACTTATCATACATTGGAAAGTAGTCAATGAAGAGATCTGTAAACCACATAAAATGGCGTCCCCATGAAAGTAATATTGCCAAAATTGTGGCTGATAATAACCACCATTTTAATCTGCCTCTGATTATGAAAAGCGAGAATATAAAAAGCAACATTATTCCAGCTCCGAAATATACTGGTCCTGCTGTAAATGGTTGATCACCAAAATATAGAGGTAAGAATTTTACATATTTTTTAGCCTGGACTGGTCCATAATTTTGTTTGAGAAGTTCGTATGTTTTTGAGTTTTCATCGAGGCTCCCATGCGAAGATCCTCCCAAGATGTTAGGGATCAGTAGCGTAAGTGTTTCGTCAACTCCATATGACCAGGCTGTAATGTAGTCTTTATCTAATCCACCTTTGGATTTATTTTCGGAGTCTGCCGTTAATTCACTTTTCCCTCTTATTGAATAATCACCATATTCAGAAGTCATCCAAAGTTTTGTGCTATCACTACCTAACACTAACAAAGCAACTCCAGCCAATAGAGCCGATTTTTTCAGAAATGGAACTATATTTAATGGTTTTAGTGCTTTTATAAATTCTGTAATCCCTATAATTATTATTACAATTGCTGTATAATAGGTGATTTGAGGATGGAACGCTTTTAGCTGGAGTCCCAGAAAGAGTGCTGTCATAGCTGCACCAACCCACATCTTTTTTTGATATGTATGGTAAACACCTGCAATTACGCCCGGCAAATATGCAATAGCAACAGCCTTGGTCATGTGCCCGACTCCAAGTATAATAAAGTAATAAGATGAAAATGCATATGCAATAGCTCCGGTCATGCTTAGCCATGGATTTACGCCAAAAGCTAAAAGAGCCAAATAGAAACTCAAAAGCGCAATAAACACATAAGAAGCAGGCCTTTGGCCTATCTGTAGTATGTCATTTACGTACATAAACAGATTGTTCTTTAATTTTACAGAGATGAGATAGGCTGGCATTCCTCCAAATAGCCTATTAGTCCATAATGCTTCTTCGTTATTTTGTTTTCTATAATCTACAAGTTCTTTTGAAGTACCTTTAAAGTGCGCAACATCACTTGATTCAAGTTTTTTACCTTCTAATTGCGGCGAAAAATAGGCATAGGAAATAATAAGAAATAATATTACAGCAATGGCATGCGGAATTGCTTTTTGAAGTATTTCGTTAATTTTTGCTTTGTCCATAATACAGGTACTTTATGTTGATATTTTAAAAAGCGAACATACATTTTTTTTGTCAATTTTCCTGACAGAATTTAGTTTTATTGCTATATCATATATTAGATATTTTAATTTGATCTTCCTTGGGGAATATTTAGATTTTTGCTTTTTTTGTTCTATAAAATCAACTAATTATTTCTATGAAACCGATAATTATTTTTGTTGCAGCTATAGTTTTCTTTTTTTTGAAAGGTTGTAATGAAAATAATCATTCAAATAAGCCAGAAGAAATAACTTTAAGTGTCATATTTAAAGATGGTAAGTTTAAAATTGAATCTGAAAATTCTAAAATACTAGATGTTAATGGTATTTATCTTTCTATAAAAGACGATACCGATAATTCAGTATTTAGTTTTAAACGTCTTTCGTTGCTTCAGATTGGACAAGTATACATTTCTGAGTCTATTGATTTGCAGCACGGTAACTATATGCTTGAAGATTTTCTAATTGTTAATAGCAAGGATTCTGTCGTTTATATAGCTCCCAAAAAGGGATCTACTTATGCTCATTTAGTAGATAGTCCATTGGCACTTGATTTTGGCGTTTTTGCTGACCAGGATAAGACAGTGCATGTTGATGTTTTACCTGCCAACAGAGAAAAAGCTTTTGAGTATGGTTATACCCACTTTAGTGTAGATATATTTAATCCGCTTTATGAAGGGTTGATTTTATATTTTCCTTTCAATGGTAGTTTTGAGGAATATGGTAGCGGGAACTTTCCATTTAAGGTGATTGGACCTGAACTATCAACGGGAGTAAATGGCAAATCTGAAACAGCTGCTTATTTTAACGGTATGGGAGCTCATATTGATTTGAATAACGGAGAACCGATTATTACTGGAAAACAATTAACCATTGCAAGTTGGGTGAAATTGAATGGTTTAGGTGGAGGAATAAAATCTCATAATGCATTATTTCAGCAAAGAGATGATGATGCAACGGGAACTACTTCTAAATCAACTATAGTCTTAGTAGTAGATAATTCAGATCATCAAATATCTTTTGGGATTAGAGATAATGAATCTTTAATTGAAGTGTTCGTATATCCTGCTCCAGCATATAATGAGTGGCACCATATAACCACTACTCTAAATGAAGCATCAGAAGTAGGCATTTATATAGACGGTAAAAAAGTGTTAAATAGTAATTATAGTGGAAACTATAATTTTGTGACTTCAGTTGATAATGTTTCTATCGGAATTCATTCATATTTCAATAATCAATTGAAAGGTGCTCTCAATGGAGAAATTTCTGATTTTAGAATATATAATAGAGCTCTTAGTGAAAAAGAAATAAAGGACCTGTATCACCTTAGAAAGTAAGAAATTCATTAATATTCAATAGAACCCGTTACACTATATGTAGCGGGTTCTTTTTTAATATTCTTTTTGTTTAGTTTTCAAAATATCGTTGTAAATATATTAGTTTTGTGGATTGTACAAAATATTACAGGATTACTATGAAAATCTTAATGGTATTGGAGAAAGATTTCCCGCCTGATACTCGTGTTCAAAATGAGGCTGAGTCGTTAATAAAGGCAGGTCATGATGTATATGTGGCTGCTTATTCTAGAAAGAAAGAGAATCTTGAGGGTGAAGTTCTTGATAATAAGGTTGTTGTTTTTCGAAAAAAGATTAGTAGTCTTTTAATAAAAAGTAGCGTTGGGGCATTAAAAGTGCCCTTGTATTTTAATTTTTGGAGAAAGTATTTATCTGAACTAATCCACAATAATAGCTTTGAGGCCATACATATTCATGATTTACCATTAGCACAGGTTGGCGTTGAAATGAGCAAAAAGTATAATATTCCAATTGTACTTGATTTACATGAGAACTGGCCTGCGCACATGGAAATGGCAACTCACACCAATACCTTTGTTGGAAAACTATTATCGTCGAACAAGAAATGGCGATTATATGAAAAGAAAATGACACAAGAAGCAGATGCTGTTATTACAGTGGTTGAGGAAATGAGAGATAGAGTTGCAGCACTTGGCATAAATAAAGAAAAGCTATCAATAGTTTCAAATACACTGGAAATTGATAAGTTTCAACTACCAGAATTAAAGCCGGATCCGAATTATATAACAATGCTTTATGCTGGAGGAATAAATCTACACAGAGGTGTGCAGGTTGTAATTAAGGCTATTCCTTTGTTGAAAGAAAAGTATAATAATCTTCGGTTTTGGATCATTGGAGCGGGTAGTTATGAGTCTTATTTAAAAGAATTGCTTAAGGAATTGAATATAGAAGATTATGTGCAATTTTTAGGTTGGCGCCCCCATAAGGAAATAGCAGCTCACCTTATGCAGTCTGATATAGCCTTAATACCCCATTTAAAATCTGAACAAACTGATAATTCATCTCCAAATAAACTCTATCAGTACATGTATGCAAATAAGCCTATTTTGGCCAGTAATTGTAATTCTGTACAGAGAGTAATTGAAAGTGAAAATGTTGGTATAGCATATCAACATGATGATGAGAAAGACTTTGCAAAGAAGTTTGAATATTTAGTTGAAAATAAAGATGCTTTTAAGAAAGGGCATGAAATTGTGGAGGATAAATATACATGGGAGAATTCCGCAGCTAAGCTAATTGAAGTATATCAGAATTTGAAAAAGAAGTGAAATTAAACCCAATAGTTGAACGTGTTCTAGATAAACGTCTATTTAATTGTAATTGATTGTTTTTTGATAAAAGAATGTAAATGCAAGATCTAAAAGTACTATATATTACATCATGGTTTCCATTGAAAAATGCTCCAAATAGATGTGTTTTTTTTAGAGAACAGATAGTTCTTATTTCCAAAAGTTTAAATGTTTCCATTCTTGAAGTTGAAACCGTTCCTATTTTCAAGATTAAAAAAATCTTTGCAAAGAATTCTTTGAAAGTAGAAAAACAAGGAAATTATAACATTTACAGAATACAGATTTATAGAGTACCACCGAAGAGAATGAAACTTAGAAATAAATACCTTAACAAGGTGGTTTGTGTGAACTATAAAAAAGTAATCTTAAAAGAACAGAAATTTGACCTTATTCATGTGCATGCCATGTGGCCAGGTGGTTTGTTCGGATATTTTATAAGCAAAAAGTTTGGGTTACCTATGGTAGTCACAGAGCATGCCTCATACCTTGAATCATTGTTTCGTAAGGAATCATATAAATCAAATATTGAAAAGATTGTAAATCAAACTCTGCAGTTTTTTGCGGTTGGTTCAAAACTCAAAAAAATGTTTAGTAATTTCAATATTGATAATTGTGATGTAATACCAAACTTTATAAACTTTGAAAAGTTTACATATATCCGAAAGAGGACAAGTAATGATGATGTTTTCTCATTAGCGATCATTGGCAATATAAATAGCAAAATAAAGGGACCTGATGTTATATTAAAAGCTTTAAATAAGGTAGTTAATGAATATAATTGCAAATCAATTGTTCTTAATGTAGTTGGAACTAAACGTCTTGATGATGAATTTATTGAATATATTGCTAAAAATAATTTAGATCACAATGTCAAATTGCAGGGATATATTCCTAATGATGCTTTACCTGAGTTTTTGTCAAATATGGACGCCTTAGTTATTTCAAGTAGAAAAGAAACATTTAGTATTGCAGGAATTGAAGCTATGGCGACTGGTATTCCGGTGGTATCTACGCGTTGTGGAGGACCAGAAGATTATATTATTGATGGGTTTAATGGGTATCTCGTTGATAATGAGAATTATGAGGAGTTGGCTAAATCAATCTGCAAAATTATTCAAGAATATGATAAGTTTGATTTGCCTGAAATAAAAAAACATGCCTACAATAATTATTCGCATGATGCTGTTATTCCAAAGCAATTAGAATATTATAATAATATATTGTCAAAAGAATGAGTTCATATAATCTGAATGCCATAAGCAATTAAAACATATAAACTAAGCAATAGTAATGGATAAGCCAATTTTTATATTAGGATGCACAAAGTCTGGAACAACTTTAATGAGAAATCTTTTTGATGGTCATCCTGATTTTTTTGTTATTCCTACAGAATCTCATTTCTTTCAACACACTAGAAGATGGGTTAGTTATTACACACGTAAGACAAAACCACAAGATGTCTCTATTGATAACATCAAGAAGAATATGGTAAGTTGGATTGAGCTTAGCAATTCAATAACGCAAAAAATAACTGATGCATTTACTGAGGGGAAATGGAATATAGACTTATTCAAAGAAACCATATTTTCAAAAGAAACTAATAATCTAAGAGAATTATTTGATTTATATATTCGCGCTATTTACAAGTCATTATATGGTAAAGATTTAAATACTCAATTAAACTTTGTCGAAAAATCAGTAGAAAACGCTGAGTTTGCATTTGAATTGAAAACAATGTACCCAGATGCAAAATTTGTACACATAATAAGAAATCCATATTCTAATATTGTCGCATTTCGAAAATATATCTCAATAAATAGATTCCCTTACCTTAAAGGCTTGCTATTTTCAATGTACAATTCATATTATTATTTAATGAAAAACATTGATTTTGTAGATAATTATCATGTTGTTGTTTATGAAGATTTGATATCTAATCCTGAGAAAACAATGAGAGATTTGACAGATTCATTGAATATTCCGTTTAATGAAAAGCTACTTTTTCCAAGTTTAATGGGTGAGAATTGGGGCGGTAATAGTACATCAAATGAAAAGTTCACAGGAGTTTCAAATAAAAACATAGACAAGTGGAAGAGTGAAATAACTTCTTTTGAAATAAATTTAGTAAATAGTCTTTTTAAGGGTGTTTTAGAAAAATTCAATTTTGATATCGTAAATCCATCAAAAAGTATTTATTTTCCTGCAAAAAAGGAATCTCCATATAAATACTTAATGAACAGGATGCTTTGGGTAAATTTTCCTAGATTTTAAATCAAAAAAATAATCTTAGCATATTGATATGTTAACTGATATACGTAGTACTTTCAAACATTCCTTTATTTATAGCCTGGGGAATCTGGCTACTAAAATAGTTGGGTTAATTCTGATCCCTATTTATACAAATGAAACGTATTTAACTACAACCGATTATGGTGTGTTTGGGATCATGGAAGTATTGTCACAAATACTAGTAGCTGTAATGGGTTTTTCAATCTATTCTGGTTTTAACAGGTGGTATTGGGATAAAAATCATGCTCACCTACAGAAACCACTCTATTTTACAAGTACAATAGCTGTATTAGTAGTTTCAATGGTATTGTTTATTGCAGGATTATTATCAGCTGGACAAATATCTCAAATATTATTTCAAACACCTGATTACAAGTTGCTTATATCAATAGTTTTTCTTGCATCATTTATTCAAGCTAATTTCATTTTGCCTTTAAGCTTAATGAAGTTGCAATCTAAATCGAAATTATTTTCATTAATTAATATAATTAAGCTAACAATTACATTATTATCAACTATCTACTTTGTAGTTATATTGAAGAAAGGAATTGTTGGAATCTATTTAGGACAAATAATTGGCGGGTCAATAACCTTTGTTTTAACTCTTAAATATATTTTTAAAAATATTCAGGTTCATTTTGTTAAAAATGTTGCCAGAGAAATGTTTAATTACAGCTTTCCGCTAATGTTTACTTCAATTATGGCTAGTTTACTATCTGCGTTTGATAGATTTTCGTTGAATTACTTGTCAACACTAGAAAATGTAGGAATCTACTCTTTAGGATTTAAATTAGCCAACACAATTAAGGTTTTTATTACTTCTTCAGTTGTAATGGCCCTTAACCCAATTCGTTTAAAGAAAATCAATGATCCAAATAACGGTAGGTTTTATTCTAAAATACTTACCTATTTTTCATTTGGATTAATGATCGTTGTACTTGCATTCTCCCTTTTTAGTTATGAAATTATTGAAGTATTCTCTTCCAGTGACAAATATTTGCCCGCCTCGAGTATCGTTCCGTTTATTGCTTTAGGTTTGTTTTTTGGAATGATGAAAGACAATGTAAACATTGGATTAATAATAAAGAAAAAGACTAAGATTATTGGTTCAATTACTTTATTTACCGTAGTGATTAATCTGATTCTAAATATTTTAATGATACCTGTATGGGGAATAATTGGTGCTGCCTCTTCAACACTGTTTTCTCAGATAATCTTTTTTATAGTAATTTATTATTTTGCTCAAAAGCAATACAGGGTACCATATGAAATAAGAAAAATTATCATCATTTTAATAACCGGTGGTGGATTATATGGTATTTCATTGTTGTTCAATATCGATAATATGCTATTGAGAGTTTTCTTTAAACTATTTTTAATTCTTTGTTACCCATTTGTTTTACATTTATTCAAATTTTACGATCCTATTGAATTAGAAACAATTAAGAAAATATGGGTAGAATGGAGAAACCCACTTAAGTTGAGAAAAAATATTTCTAAACTTAGAAGTAAAAATTAATCTTTTTTATCGTTTCAGTTTATTTCATTAGAATTGAATAAAAGCATAATAGGCTGGTCTTAAACTCGCAGAAGTTACTCATTTTCACCATTTTTTTAATGCATTGAAGTATCTTCTATATTTTTTGCGTAAATTGTCATTTGAGATAAGAAAAGTGAAAATGATTTACCGATATTTTACACTGTTTTTCAGTCTGATTATTACATTTTCGTTGAATGCACAAGATTTTATTCTGAAGCAATATCGTGCTGCTGATGGTTTGCAAACAGATATGGTTAAAAGCATTAATCGTGATAACCATGGATTTATATGGATTGGAACAGACAATGGCTTGGTAAAATATGATGGTGTTTCTTTTCGTGAATATCCTGCTGCCACTGCAAGTCAATATGTGAAAGATATTATAAAAACTAAAACAGGAAGACTCCTTGTTTTACATGATTTAGGTATAACCGAAATAAAGAGTACCTTTCAAAATACACAATTCATTCCTTTGCTTAAGGGTACAACAGTAATTTCTGATACGGCACTTTGGTATCCAAAATCAGCTTTTGAAGATCGACAAGGAAATATCTGGATTGCGGAACCCCAGTCTATTGTGAGAGTTAATCCAGATTTAAAAACCTGGAAGCGTTTCCCTTTCTCTGAAAAAGATAATTCCGTCTCATTCGTAAGATCGTTTAATTTTATTCAGCTTAATGATGAGGAATTGCTTATTAGTTCATATAGAGGCAATTACTTTATTTATCGATATGATAATGAATCAATTTCATCTTTAAAATTCAATGGGCAAAAGCATGAGATTCATGTGCTTCGTAAAATAAATAATCAGCTGTTTGCTGGAACGAACGAAGGTTTGTATTCAATACAAATAAAAGGTAAGGATGCTTCATACTCGAATGCCTATGTGAAGGAGTTAATTACAGATATAAAAGCTATTGATAGCACATCTTTGATTATTTGTAGTGAGAATAGTTTTAATTATTACATGAAATTTAAAAAAACAGGCTTTGAAATAAGCCCGATTGAAGGCTCTAAACTTAATACTAATCAGGCATTTGTATGGGATGGGAATATATGGTTAAGCACTCAAAAAGGCATTGCTCTCCTTAAAAAACCAAACTTTAGAAATATTGAATTGGATGTTCCTACAATGTATGTGGAGGTTATAACAAGTCATCCTGAATCTGATTATGTATACATGTTGGGGAAAGAAATAGCCTGGCGAATAAATAAAAAAACTGAAAAATCTGAGCGAATTTTTGAAATGCCCGGAGGTTATTTATTAAGTGCTTCAGCAACTGCAAAAGGAATATGGTTTAGTAATGCATTTGATGTGCTGTATTATGAAAGTGGGAAAATAAAGAAGAGGATTGATTTACAGCCATATGGAAGATTTGTTTTTAATGTAACTATTGATAAACAAGGCCTTATATGGATTATACAGGAGGCATCAAAAGGGATCAAATGCTTCAACCCAAAAACAGATGAATTGATCCATTACGATGAAACAAAGGGGTTGAATTTTGAAGTAAGCGCAGTTCAGGCAACAGAAGAAGGTGTTTATATTGCAGTTACAGGCGATCAATCATATTTGCATTTTAAACCTTATGGAAGTAAATACTTTAAAAATATTTCTCACGAAAAGCCGTCAAATTATGCTTATCTGTTGGCTGAGGATATTGTTATTGAAGATACCATAGGCTGGATGGCAAGCAATTATGGTATTTTAACCCATACAAAGGACACACTTATTAAAGAACAAATTCCCGGAAATGATGATAATACTGTTGTAAGGAGCATCGTAAAAGATAATCAGTATCTATTGTATGGTAACCAATTTGGATTATATAGGTACAACTATAAAACAGGTAACTATAGTCTTTTTAATGAGCAAACAGGATTGCGTGCTAATACAATAAATGAAGAGGGGATTTTGCTGACTACCAATAAACTCTGGATTGGAACTCCCTTTGGACTTTCAGTTATGAATTATGACAGCACAGAATATAAACAAACCTCAACTCCTATGATTTTGGAAATGCTAGTAAATGGAAAATTAGTTTCGCCATTTTCTAGTAATATTCAAATCTCTAATAATGCTTATTTAGAGGTCAAGTTTTCATCACTATCATTTCCTGCATCTGATATTCAATATAGCTATCGTATTTCTCAATTGGATAAAACCTGGACAAAACCTTCTTTTAAAAATACGATGAAAATGGCTAAACTCGAAATGGGTCATTATGTATTGGAAGTGAAAGCTCGGAAATTGGGGAATTATAGTTGGAGCGAGGTTCGTAAATTACATTTTTCGGTTAAACCAGCTCTATATCAATCCTGGGTTTTTTATTTTGTTCTTCTTATTATTATAGCAGTTTTTGTTATGCTAAGCCGCTATGTTACAAGGCGAATCATGAGAAAGCGTCAAGTTGCATTGGAAAAACTGGTTGAGGAGCGAACAGCGGAGCTCGAGAAGCATCGCAATAAATTGGAAGAAATGGTAGCCGAGAGAACCTCTGACTTAAATAATGTAAACCATGAGTTGAAAGCAACGAATGATGAATTGCACGAAAAAAATGTAATGATAAGTAAACAAAAAGAGACTCTTGAAAATACATTAGCTAATCTGAAAGATGCACAGGCTAAACTTATTGAATCAGAGAAAATGGCATCTTTGGGTATTCTTACGGCCGGTATTTCTCACGAAATAAATAATCCTCTCAATTTTATTATGGCAGGTTATCTCGGACTGGAAAACTTTATTGACGATGCTGAAAATATTGATCTATCGGGGTTAGAGATGCACTTAGAAAGTATTAAAATTGGGGTCGATCTAGCAACTGATATTGTGCAGGGACTAAATCAGTTTAGCAGATCAAATGAGGCATTTGACGAGGAGATAGATATGAGTGCAATTATTGATAATTGTCTGTTGATGATTGATAAGAATTATTTAGATGAGGTTGAGATTGTGAAAGATTTTACTCAGAATAATTATCAGCTTTTAGGAAATATAGGAAAAATGCACCAGGTTTTCCTTAACATAATAGTAAATGCTGCTCAGGCATTGAACGGGGAGGGGCAAATTAAAATTAAAACCTATTTACAAGAAAAATTCCTTGTTGTTGAAGTATCGGATAATGGCATGGGAATTCCGAAAGAAAATTTAAAAAAGATAATGGAGCCATTTTTTACAACAAAAGATCCTGGAGAAGGAACCGGATTAGGATTGTCTATCACCCGGCGTATAGTAAATGAACACAAAGGAACAGTTGATTATGAGTCAGAGCAGGGAAAAGGAACTACTGTATTTGTAAAATTACCCGTAAAACCCTTAAATTAGTTAAGCAAGAGTTTAATCATGGTCAATTTTAATCCCAAAGATTTTTATAGTTATTTCAAAGAATGCTATAAGCTCGATTTTAAAGAGTTTAGTGTCGATAATGTATTGTCTTCTAAATACAAGCATAAATGGTTTCTGGATGGTAAAGAGGAGTTGTTCAACCAAAAACTACCATTAATTGCTTACGATAATCCTAAAGTTGAAGACCTGGTAAAAGAGGTTGAGCTTTTTAAACTTGAAAAGAAACTGTTTTACGGTTGTTTTTTTGTGTTAGGTAAAAGCGATAAGCCACTTGTAAAAGACAAGCGTATATGTGCTCCTTTAGTGTTGTTCCCAGCTACTATTGTTTTAAAAGAAGATCTTTATTATTTAGAAATTAGTTATGATGAATTTGAAATAAATAGCGATATAATTTCAAGGTTGGATGAGGTAGATGGCAATCATACCAAGGACCAGTTTATTGAAGAAATGAGTGACCATATCGTTAATTATAAAGACAACGCGGCTATATTATTTAATGACTTGTTTAATAAATACTTTACGAATCAAACTAGTGAGGAACTCATGATGTTTCCTGATGTATGGTCCGTAAGTAAAATAAGAAAGTTTTTTACAAATAAAAAGCATGAAAATGGGACATATACAATAGTTCCCGGCGCAGGAACTTTTTTGTTAGAAAAGTCTCAATCCTCTTTACGGGTTTTGAATGATTTGGAGGGTATGGCAGAGCAAGGAGAGTTCAACCGCACGATAGGTGAGCTTTGTGGTGGTGAAGTTACTCGGAATAAGTTTGATTTTAGTGTATTTAAATCACGCTTAAATGTTGAACAATATAAAGCGCTTCAAAGCACATATAAGTACACAAATTCAGTATTGGTTGGACCTCCCGGAACAGGTAAATCTTACACGATATCTTCAATAGTAGCTGATGCTGTTTTAAATGGAAATTCTGTGTTAGTGGTTTCCAAAACAAAGCAGGCTGTGGATGTAATTCGAAATATGTTGTATAATGATTATAAATTAAAGAATTATGTAATCCATACAACGGGTTTTGGATATAGGAATAGCCTTGAATTAAAAGTTAAAAAGTATTTGAGTGGTATTTTAGCCAAGACTTCTCCATCTGCTGAAGAGATTAAAATTAGGGATATTTATAAACAGATAGAGTTTGTTGAAAGTCAGTATAATAATTTGGTTAAGAGGGAATTGGATTTGTCTGATTTGGAGTTTGCTGACAAACTCAGCTGGATTGATCGCTTTCGCAAATTTCAATTGAAACATGGTAAAAAAGTAGGAGAGAAGCTTTGGGATAAATTCTACCAAATCAATTATTTAGCCATGCGTTTTGAAAACCTTATCAAATCCTATATAAAAACTAAAATTGAGCATAATATTACTTCAAGTTCCAGTGCCTATAGAAAAGATGTGGCACTCTATTATCAAGCTTTGAGTGCTAAAAACTTTACTACTTACAAAGAAATTATCAAAACGGTCAACTACGAGAATGTATTGAAAGTATTTCCTATTTGGCTTGCTCACCTTTCTGATTTAAATGCCGTTTTACCTTTACAAAAGAATTTGTTTGATTTGGTCATAATGGATGAAGCCACGCAATGTGATATTGCCAGTGCTTTACCGGCTATTTATAGGGCTAAAAATGTGCTTATTGCTGGTGATCCCAATCAATTAAGACACTATTCTTTTGTGTCAAGAAAACATCAGCGGCAATTGCAAAGTTAGTTTAATTTGCCAAATGACCCAATGCTGAATTATAGAGACCAAAGTATTTTAGATTTATATATTACTAAAGCCGCAGAAAATGAACAGATTACTTTTTTAAGAGAGCATTTTCGCTCCACTCCATCCTTAATTGAATTTAGCAACCAACAGTTTTATGATGGGCAGTTAGAAGTAATGAAATCTACTCCAAAACATGCTAGTAATAAGCAAATTGAAATGATACAAGTAAATGGTATCAGAGACGCGAAAGGGATTAATGATATAGAGGCAAAGACAGTTATTCAAAAATTGGACGAGGTGATGGACAATTACAGAGATCAACCAAAAGTGCCAAGCATAGGTATAATCTCACCATTTAGTAGTCAGGCTGATCATATCAATCGGCTTCTCAGAGAAAAGTATGACTTAAAAAAGATAAAGAGGTTTAATATTGTATGTGGCACACCATATCAATTTCAAGGCTCTGAAAGAGAGATCATTCTTTTATCGTTTAGTGTATCAAATGATACACACCATTCTGCATTTATTCATGCATCAAAGCCTGAAGTATTGAACGTGGCTATAACAAGAGCTAAATCTTATCAATATGTGTTTCGCTCTGTAACTGACAATCATCTTAAAAAAGATAGTTTGCTTGCACAGTACTTTACTTTTATAGATAGTTTTACAAATACGTATGAGGAAAACACAATATCTGATCAGTTTCAGGCTGAAGTGATGAAAGTACTGACTGAAAATGGATATAATGAAGTTAAGTTTGGTTATCCGGTAGCAGGGAGTTTACTAGATATATTAGTTATACATAAAAACAATAATTATTTTATTGATTTAATAGGTTATCCTGGAGAGTTTAAAGATGCTTATTCAATTGAACGATATAAAACACTTGGACGTACCGGGATTAAGTGTTTTCCGTTGCATTATAGTTTTTGGAAACGTAAAAAGGAACAAGCAGTCCAACGATTATTGAAATTTTTAAAATGAGTTATGAGATTTAGAAAACTATTTATTCTACTTATTCCAATTTTTCTAACAGGGTGTGTTTATTATGGAGAGTTTGCATATCTTCCAAACTACAGGTACATTCATCAAAATGAGGTAAAACCTTTAAAAATAGCTATTCTGCCTTTTAAGGATAATCGGGGTCATGAGAATAAAGACCAAATGACTTTGGCAGTTATTCCCTTAGTACCATATGGACCAATAAAGTATGAAAGAGTTGAAAAAGGCACATCATTTTTTGGTCATGAAAGCTTTAAATTCAATCCTAGCGTCGATATTCCTCGCGCTCTTGTTTGTGAAATTAATGCCAATAATGTTTTTAAGAATGTATTTTATTCGAGTAAAAAAGATTCATTGGATGTAGATTATTTAATTTATGGGGAAATCAATGATCTTACTTATAAAGGTAAGTTTTTAACCTATGGATTAGCAGGAGTTGGAGCATCATTATTAATTACAGGTATACCAGCAGGTATTATAAATAATTTTGTAAATATTAAAATCACTGTATATGATGTTCGGCAGAAAAAAACAATGTTTGATTATAAAATTGAAGGAAAGACAAAACTAGTTGTTGGGATGTATTATAAAATGATGGAAGAGTTTAGTGGATATTCAGAAATATTAAATGATGGATTTAAAGATTTCGTTTTGAAACTTAATGATGAACTAAATTAAGTTAATTTTTGTTTTAAGATAAATTGAAATTCATTGAAAAATATTGGAATTTTATTGTTTGTATTTGTATCTGCAAACATTTTTAGTCAGAGTTTAAATGATACTGCATCAAATTCACTATTAAATAGATATATTCAAAAATATGACCGACTAATTGGGTTAAAACTTAGCCTTAATAACGATATTGAAATTTTTGATGTTCATAGTGATCCTTTGGACTTTACAATAGTTCCCAATACTGCATTAAAATCATCATTTTCTGTTGATTATAGGTTTATTTCGTTTGCTGTTTCATATGCTCCAGAGTTTTTACCAGACAATAATGATGATGAAACCCGCGGAACTTCAGAAATATTTTCTTTTGGATTCACGACTTATCCAGGGAGGCTCGTTCAAAGAGCTGAAATGGAGAGAATAAATGGCTTCTTTTTGCAAAATACAGGTGATTATATACCCAATTTTGAGGCATACATTCAATTTCCTGATTTGGTATATTCTGCCATAAGCGGGTCTACTGGTTATAATCTTAATCCCAGATTTTCATTAAAAGCTCTTACCAGTCAAACTGAGAGGCAATTGAAAAGTACAGGGACTCTAATTCCTGAGCTCAATTATCGTTATTATGTAATCGATGATCGAACAACGCTAACTGAAGCTAATAGTTCGCAAAAATCTAATAATTTTGAAGTTATCGCCCAGTTGAAGGCGTTCTACTCCTGGGTGCTTCATGAAAAGTGGTATATGTCCGGTAGTCTATCTTTTGGTGGGGGCAAGATATATTCCATTTTAAAAACAAGGTTTTACAATCAAAAATATACCTCAATTAATAGCAATTATATTTGGCGTGGCGAAGCACAAATTGCCTTCGGCTATAATTCGAAACGGGTTTTCGCAGGATTACAATCTATTTATAGAATGGAAAACTATAAACAAGGAAACAGTACATCAACAATTTCAAATGAAGGATTTACTTTTCAGGTTTTTGCAGGATATCGTTTTAATGCTCCAAAGGTGATTGATTCTTTTATAAATGATTTAGTATCCACGTTGAATCTCAATAAATAGAATATGCTGCATTATTACCGGTTTTACTTTGCTGTTTAAGATTTTGAATTTTTAAAAGTCCTTTAAAAATTGTATATTTCTATTTGATTATAGTATAACATATTATGAATAAAAGTGATCAGGATGTACAGTTTCTTAATATCGTCATGGATTCCATTCAAGAAGGAATTCTCATATTAGATACAGATCTAAAAATTGTAAAGGCAAACCAATGGATAAAAACAAAACATTATAATGATGAAGATGTAACTGGTCATTATTGTTTTAAGATTCATAAAAAAAGAACTATTCCGTGTTCAAAGTGTACTGTAATTGATACTATTAAGTCTAAAAAGCCTCAAAAACAGGTAGTTCGCAATCCATTTAATGATGGTCCAAATGACTTTTTTGAAATTAATACTTACCCTGTATTTGACGAAAATGGAGAAGTAGAGTTTGTTGTTGAGAAATATCAAGATATTTCTGAATTAAAACAGAGTATTAACAAATTGATGAAAAGTGAAAATAATCTAAAGGTTATCTTGGACAATAGCCCTGATTTGGTGATGATTACAGATATGAATGCCGATGTTGTGTTTATAAGTGAAAATGTTGAAAAAATAACGGGGTATAGTGTTGAATATTTCAAAGGAAAGGGATTACCAAAAGATTGTATTTATCCCGAAGATTTGCCAAAATGCCAGACATTGGTAAGTAATCTAAAAGCGGGAAAACCGTTGGAAATGTTAGAGTATAGGTTTGTTAAAAAAGATGGTTCAATTATATGGATGCAGCATACGGTTAATCCTATATACGAGAATGGCGAAATCTCTGTGATGCAAAATAATTTGCGTGATATTACAGCGCAAAAACAAAATGAACTAGCACTGCTTCATTCTCATGATTTGATGAAATATATCATTGAGCATACGAGAAGTGCTGTGGCAATACACGATAAAAATTATAAATACATATTTGTCAGCCAAAGCTATTTGAAGCAATATAATGTAAAAGAAGAAAATATAATTGGGCGACATCATTATGAAGTTTTTCCTGATTTACCTCAAAAATGGCGAGATGTGCATAAGAAAGCATTGGATGGAATAGTTTCCAGTGCTGAAGATGACCCTTATTACAGAGCTGACGGAAAAGTTGAATGGACGCGTTGGGAGTGCAGACCATGGTACGACGCAGATAAATCTATTGGTGGATTTATAGTTTATACAGAGGTTATTACGGATCGTAAAAACATGGAGATTGAAATTATTGATGCAAGAGATAGAGCAGAAGAAAGTGCCAAAAAGTTACAAGAAGCACATAATATTGCCAAACTTGGAAGTTGGGAATTTGATGTGGAATCGGGGCTATTTTCTTTCACTGATAGTTTTTACAAAATATACCATACTAATGCAGAAGAAATGGGTGGTTACCAAATGACCATTGCTCAATATAAAGAGAATTTTATGCATCCGGATGATGCTGATATGGTTGATTTTGAGACTGAAAAGGCCTTAAATACAGACGATCCCGGTTTTTCGAGCTATGTTGAGCACAGAGTTAAATATAAAGATGGAGGGATAGGCTACATTGGCGTTACATTCTTTATTAAAAAAGATATTGAAGGTCGCACTATTAAAACATATGGTGTAAATCAAGATATTACACAAAAGAAATTGACTGAAAAACAATTATTAGAGGCAAAACATAAAGCAGAAGAAAGTGACCGGCTGAAGTCTGAATTTATCAATAATATGTCGCATGAAATCAGAACGCCAATGAATGGAATTCTTGGTTTCAGTAAGCTTTTAAATAGAGCGAATTTATCAGATAAAAAGAGAGATTATTATACACAGATAATCGTAAATAGTGGCAATCAACTTATTCGTATTATTGATGATATTCTTGAGATTTCAGCGCTTGGAACGAAACAAGTGAAGATTGAGCAAAATGAATTAAGCATTAATGATTTACTTGCCGAACTGTATGCTATTTTTCAAATGAAAGCAAAAGATAAAAACCTTCCTCTCTATCTAAACAAAGATCTACCGGATGAAGAGAGTGTAATATATACAGATGCATCAAAGCTGAATAAAATTTTAAGCAATTTGCTGGCAAACGCATTTAAGTTTACAAATGAAGGTTCCGTAGAGTTTGGATATAAATTGATTAAATCAAATGCTAAACCAATGTTGGAGATTTTTGTGAAAGATACCGGAATAGGTATTCATAAAGATAAGCAGACTAGAATATTTGATAGATTTACTCAGGAAGAGAAAGAGGTTTCAAAAATTGTTGGGGGTATTGGTCTTGGACTTTCAATTGCGAAAGAGAATGCTGAATTATTGGGCGGAGGTATTCGCCTTGAGTCGGAGAAGGGTGAAGGTGCCGCATTTTATGTGACAATTCCTTATTCGCCAGTTAGGAAATCAGAATAGCTCAATTTATATAATGTATATGAAATACATAGGCTTCTTATTTATACTATTATTCTTTTCATCTTTAGGCAACGCCCAGGATAATCTTAAAAGTAAATACCGTCTCTCAAATAATTATGCACCACACATCCTTGAGAATTATGTGGTGAAATATGAAGACGGAACTACTCGTATTTTCAATGAAACAGACCAAACCTATTCGAAAGAATTATACCACCAATTTGGAACAGATAACAACAATTTTTGGGGTTTAACAGATGATAAATGGTGCTTTGGAGATTGCGATAGTGCCATTATTAAAATGGACTTTCCTAAAGCCGAATTTGATAAAATCGTAAATCTTGGATTGGATTATTATTTAGTATGGCGTGGTGATAATCAATTATTTCTGCATGTTGATTTATATCATCAAACACATAATTTTGTGAGTAGTATTGCTTTTAATTCAATAGAATGTGGTGAATTTGAACGTACTGTAATAGTCTCTTTGAATGACTCAGATGGCAGTACAAAATATGGTTGTGTATCATTAGAAACCGGAAAACTATTTTCTGATTATTTGGTAGATTCTATGATTACCTGTCCGCGGATTTTTGATGAAATAGCTTTAGTTAAAAAAGGAGAGAAATATCAATTTTATAATTTTCTAACAGATAAGAAAATTGGTAAATCATATATATCTTACAAAAGAATTCCTGTTTATAATACGGTGTTGGGTATTTATGAAAATGGCGTTGAAATTATGGATAATGAACAAATTTATAATTTCGATATTGGGAGAGTTAATTCCGTTTATTTTGAGAATATGGGTGACTTTGTATATGCGTATGTGAAGACTGCTAAAGGTGATTTTAAGATTGATGTGTGGGAAAAAAAGCTTATAAATGAGTAGTTTAATGATGCCTAAAGTATTGCTCATTATTTTTTTACTTGGAATAAGTTTAAGCTGTTCCAAAATATCGCAAAAAGACCAGAATTGCGATGAGAAAGCAGTTCAACCCTACGTGCTACCAGATCTTTTAACAATGCAAAACGGGGAAAAGATTAAAAGCATTGCTGACTGGGAGACCAAACGCAGACCTGAAGTTCTTGAATTATATAAAAGAGAGATATATGGGCGAGTACCGGAAGGGTTTGATGGTAAGCTTTCCTCAAAAATTTTTGAGCAGAGCAATGAAGCCCTTGATGGCGCTGCCATAAGAAGGCAAATAGCACTTACATATAGCATTAATGGCAAAGAACTTAATATAAATGTATTGCTGTATTTGCCAAAACAAATAAAGTATCCTCCTTTATTTCTTGGATATAACTTTTATGGAAATCAAACCATAATTGATGATACAAAAATCGTTTTGACAAATTCATGGATTCAGAATAATGGTGAAATAGGCATTACAACCAATTGTGCAACTGAACAATTGCGAGGAAAAAGAAACAATAGGTGGCCAATTAAGAATCTAATTTCTGAAGGATTTGGAATTGCGACAGTTAATTACGCTGATATTGACCCAGATAGATATGATTTCTCAGATGGTATTCATCCATTACTTTATCACAAAAACCAGACGAGACCTGCAAAAGATGAATGGGGTTCCATTTCAGCATGGGCATGGGGATATTCGAGGATTTTGGATTACCTCAAAACAGATGAGCTGACTAAGGATTCGAAGTTTATTTTATTTGGACATTCTCGTATTGGTAAGGCTGCGCTATGGGCAGGTGTACTGGATGATAGATTTGATATGGTTATTGCAAACAATTCAGGTTGTGCAGGTGCTGCTATTTTTAGACGCAAGTTTGGAGAACGGATATCAAAAATCTATTACAACTTTCCGCAATGGTTTTGTCAAAACTTCAAGAAATATAGAAAAGACGAGAACTTATTACCCATTGATCAACACATGTTAATTGCCTTGATAGCGCCCAGACCTGTTTATATTGCCAGTGCCGAAAAGGATTGTTTTTCAGATCCCATAGGCGAATATTTATCTGGTTATTATGCAACACCTGTTTATGAAATGTATGGTAAGAAAGGATTGAACGATTCTATTCAACCAGCCTTAAACACACCTATATTTAATACGATTGGATATCACATAAGATCAGGTAGGCATGGTGTGAAGGATTATGATTGGGAGCAGTTTATAAAGTTTTCAAAAAAGCATTTGGAATAAAAAAAGCGCAGCCTTCCGACTGCGCTTTTGCTTTATAATCAGTTTGTTTTATACTAATCCTGAGAATCCCATAAAGGCCATGGCCAAAATACCAGCAGCTACAAGAGCAATTGGTGTTCCGCGCATACCTTTTGGTACGTTCATAAGGTCTAAATGCTCCCGAATTCCGGCAAAAAGTGAAATGGCTACACCAAAACCAATGGCTGATCCAATGGCGTAAATTACACCTTCTACAAGGTTGTATTCATATTGAATAGTTAATAATGCCACACCCATAATGGCACAGTTGGTTGTAATCAGTGGTAAGAATACACCTAGTGCTGAAGAGAGTGGAGGACTCACTTTTTTCAATACAATTTCAACCATTTGTACAAATGAGGCAATTACTAAGATGAATGAAATTGTTTGTAAGTATCCAATTCCAAATGGCTCAAGTACATATGTTTGAAGTAAATAAGTTACGATTGTGGCCAGTACCATTACGAATGTAACAGCACCTGTCATACCAACAGCTGTCGATAGCTTTTTGGATACTCCCATAAATGGACAAATACCCAAAAACTGCATTAAAACAATGTTGTTTACTAGAATGGCCGATATTACAATTGCAAAAATTTCCATAATTCAGCGTTTTAAGATTTTTTAAATCTGTTAATCATTGCGATAAGGTATCCTAATACGATAAAGGCTCCCGGAGCTAATACAAAAATTAACATAGTAATTGGAGAACCTTTCTCAGTAGTTGGGAAGATTGGAATTTCAATTCCAAATACCGAACCGGCACCTAATAACTCACGAACTGCTCCTAAAAGCGTTAGCGCAAATGCAAAACCGAGTCCCATACCAAGTCCATCAATTATAGAAGAACCAATGTTGTTTTTAGAGGCAAATGCTTCAGCACGTCCTAAAACTAAACAGTTTACTACAATCAAAGGAATGAAAATACCGAGTGACTCATGCAGGCTAGGTAAAAATCCGGCCATGCTCAAATCTACCATGGTCACAAATGAGGCAATGATCACGATAAATGAAGGAATACGTACTTTGTCAGGAATAAGGTTTTTAACTAACGATACTACGATGTTGGCCATTACCAATACAAATGTAGTAGCCAGGCCCATACCTAATCCATTAACTGCACTTGAAGTAACCGCAAGGGTAGGACAGAGTCCTAACAGCAATACAAATACTGCATTTTCTTTTATAAATCCCTTGGTGAAATTTTGCATTTGATTCATTCTTTGCCTCCTTTCTTATCTAACACCTTGTAAGCTCTGTCGATGGCATCACAAAATGCACGCGAACTAATTGTAGCTGCTGTAATGGCATCTACTTTACCGCCATCTTTCTTAACTGTAAGGTTATCTTTTGTTGGCATTTTTCCTTGAAACTGGTTCGGGAAATCTGATTTTGACGCATCCATTTTATCTCCTAACCCAGGAGTTTCTTTATGCGACAATATTGCGGTATTTATAATTTTACCAACAGTGTCGAAACCGACCATTATTGAGAAACGGCCACTAAATCCATTATCAGTATATGTTTCAATAGCTGTTCCTACTAATTTATTTTCTTTATATGCTTCATTAAAAAAGATAGAATCTTTACCTGATTTCGGCATAATACTATAAGATTGAATAGTATCAAATTCAATTGCTATACTATCATTAGTAAAAACCTTTTTTATAGCAGCTTCTTTTTTAGCTTGTAATGCTTTTGCAATTGGCTCCTTGGTTAACTCATATATGCCACCAAGAGTAGCCGATGCTATAAACGTTACAGCGAAAAGTGTAACTAGCATATTGATGAATGATGATTCTCTTTTAGCCATTTTTTACCTCCTCTCCGAAACGTTTTGGTTTTGTGTAACTGTTGATAATTGGTACTGTGGCGTTCATGATCAAAATGGCAAATGATACACCTTCTGGATATGCACCCCAATAACGAATCAGCATGGTGATAACACCAATACCAACCCCGAAAATAATTTGTCCTTTCCCTGTCATTGGTGATGAAACCATGTCTGTGGCCATATAAATAGCACCAATCATAAGACCTCCAGTAAGCAGGTGAAATAATGGTGCAGGATAGATTGACGGATCTACCAGGTGCATTATTCCAGAAAAAATGAATACTGTCCCGAAAATAGCAACTGGTGCATGCCATGTGATAATTTTACGCATGAGCATGTAAATTCCACCAATTATTAAGGCCAATGCTGAAATTTCTCCAAGAGAACCTGGAACGTTACCAACAAAATAATCTAGTGCCGTTGGTAATTTTTCCATAATCTCCGACATTGTTTTGTCGCCTCCTAAACCTTCTTTAAGTATTCCAAGAGGTGTTGCCCCGGATATAGCGTCCGCTCCTTCTTGGAAAAAGCGGTTGTTAGGCCATGATGTCATTTCAACCGGCCATGAGATCAACATAAATACACGACCTACTAAGGCAGGGTTAAATATGTTCTTTCCTAAACCACCAAATGACATTTTACCAACTCCAATGGCAACTAAAGCACCAATAACCATCATCAAAATGGGCAGGTTAGCCGGTACGTTAAATGCCAGAAGCATTCCGGTAATTATAGCAGAGCCATCAAAGGCTGTACGTGTCGATTCTTTTAGTAAAAATTTTTGAATCAGCCATTCAAATGCTACGCTGGCAACAACTGCTATTAGCGTTAATTTCAGCGCATCCAGTCCGAAAAAGTAAACTGCAACCCCAAGTGCAGGAATAAGGCTGAGCACTACTCCGTACATTATGCTTCGTACAGATTCGTGTCCCTTAACGTGGGGTGACGGTGATACTGTTAATAGTCTGTTCATTATTGTTTTCTTGATCTGATTATTTGATTCACGTTAGATTTCCCGAGTCGTATATAGTCCAATAATGGTCTGTATGATGGACATGTAAATGAACATGATCCACATTCGATACAATCCATAATGCGATCTTTCTCTGATTTATCCCATATTTTTTGCTCGGCATAGTTCATTAATAGGAAAGGTTCCAATCCCATTGGACATGCTGTAATACATTTCCCACAACGGATGCACGATTCGTAATCTTTACGATGCGCTTCAGTGTCTTGAAAAATAAGCACACCACTGGTACCTTTTGTAACAGGTGCCTCAAGGTCGTTTAGCGCCTTACCCATCATAGGCCCGCCACTTACAACTTTTCCGGTGTCTTCTGGTAATCCACCAGCAGCATCAATTAGCTGTTGAACAGGTGTTCCGATTCTTACCAACAAGTTACTTGGTTTTTGAACAGATTTACCTGTAACGGTTACAATACGCTCAATAAGAGGCTTGTTCTTTTGTACAGCTTCATAAACTGCAAATGCAGTTCCCACATTTTGCACTACAGCACCAACTTCGATAGGTAATTTTCCTGATGGTACTTCTCGGTTCATAACAGCTTTAATAAGTTGTTTTTCACCTCCTTGTGGGTATTTTACTTTCAATGGTACAATGTCTATTCCCGGATAATCAACTGAGATTTTACTTAGCG
>PKTE01000024.1 GCA_002869335.1 Salinivirgaceae bacterium
ATGTAACTGATTCGCCTTCTTCAATAGTTGTTGCACTTGCTGAGAAATCAGCCACTGGAGGTTCTTCAACTACGCTACCTTCTGGACCTTCTTGATGACCAGGAGTTCGCATTTGTACAGAAGGATCGCCAAATACAGTCCATGTATCAGCCATGTTTTCTCCATCTGTTCCGTACTCATCAATCATTTGGAACATACCGTTTACAAATACACCACCATAATTGATATAGCTGTTGGCTACTAGTAAATCATTCATTTCGTCCTGAGCACACATAGGAGAGGCCCATGATTGGTTAATTGTTGATCCACAGAATACAATTGCACCTGTTGGATTTCCATTATTTGTTGCTCTCATCCATGTTTCAGCAAAACAAGTTTTACTTGTAAAGTTACCTACTACGCAGGCTACAGAAAAAATGAATGGAAGCTTATTTTCGTTCGTTAATGCATTTACGTTTGTTTGTGTATAAACCATTGAAGCCCAAGTGTAATCACTACCATGACCTACATAGTTAATGATACCTGTTCCTGCATTGATCAATGAAGAAAGTTGTGAAGCAGAACCACCATCTTGATAAACTCTGCTAATAGTATAACCATAACCTTCAAGGTCATACTCAATGTTGTTCATGTGAGTTGGATCATCTTCGCCGTCATCACCACCTGAACCACCTTCGTTTGATGCAATACCTACACCTTTTTTAAACCATGTGTCAGAAGGGTTTACATCTCTTTCATAATAGATTGTACGGTCTATTTGTGTTTGTAAATCAGTTGTATTGTCTGCTGAAAATCGACCAATAAAAACATCTAAATAATGATCGCTACCTGAAGTGTAACCGTAATAGTTGTCTGAATAACCAGATGATGCGTTGTAAGCTGGAACTTGTGCGTGATCTCCCACTAAAAGTACATAGCTAATACCATTTTGATCATATTGGTTTTGTATGTAAGTCTTTAGTGATGATGAACTTCCAATAGTAGCATAATCAACCATAGTTACAGTATAACCAATTGATTCTTTCCAGCTTTTAAAGGCTTCCATTTCATCCATGAAACTACCGTACGATACTATTAGCATCTTTTTACCATCTTCTGATATTGGAGAATATTTTGGAGAAGAAGTATTATAATTAATAAAGTGATTTGTTAGCACATTATTAAAAACGGCATCATTCGATAAGGCTTCATTCGGTGTGTAAGTATTTTTTGAATCAACACCTGTGGCATTCACCTCAACTACAATATTTGTATAAATGCGAACTTTTTTAGTTACTGGGTTGTATTGAACAGGATTAACAACTACAGTCTGTCCTCTTACATTACGTATAATATAAGGCTCATTCAAGTTAGCTTTAGTTTCAGGATAAAAAGCATTTGTTGAATAAACTGAACCAAATATGTATGGATAGTCTGTTGTTTTTTTATCGCGTGACATAATACCTTTGGAAGGAGCCATTAAAATATTATCAAGTTCGATAAAACGAGACTTGATTATTTTGACATCCATCTTTGCAGTATTGGGGATTGCCAAAGCCTGAGATATTTTTGGTAAATCAGGAGCACCTTTAATTTTAGTGCGTGTACAGTTTGGAATGTTAATAATTTGAGCTGTTCCTTTTGGGGTACTGACGTTTTCAATGCTGTAAGCATTAAAATCAAATTCTAAACGAATGTGATTAGGGTTGTTTTCGACCAGTTTAATGTTGGTTTTGTTGTTTTTTGCTTGTTTGTCAAGCTTTTGCCACTGAGTGCCAGTAGCGCTGGCCATAGAGAAAAGAAGGGTAAGAGCCAGCAATGAAGTTAAAAATCGTTTCATAATTTTGATTTTGTAATTTGTTGGTTAACATTTATCGCTTTAAAAATCAACACGAAAATAGGGTAGTGCCTGTTTTAACCAACTTTTTTCGACAAACAACAATTTGATGGAATCGAACAACAATTATCTAATAATAAACATATGTTAATTGAGGGTCTTAACTTTTTAGATATAAGGATTTTGAGATATTTTTATTTCTTAAGTAGATGGATAGAAAATAGAAATAATAAAATATCATTTTGGGATTAATTGCATGCTTAGAGTATATAATTCATCCTGAATTTTTTCATCATTAGCGATGTCCGCAGGATTTGCTTCATTAGAATACTCCAAATACTTTCCATTTGTTTCTTTAGGTATTTCAAATGCGCCATAAAGAAGTTGGTCTGCACCTGAATTTACATCTGATCCGCCGCCGCCCCAACCCGAACGTAGAAGTTTAGTATCTATTACTCCTGGATGCAAGGCATTACTTATTACTCTAGGGTTTTCTCGAACTATTTTTTTTGTAAATAATATATTGCAGAGTTTTGAGTTACTGTAGGCTTCACTTCCGTTAAAATCGGAAGGATTAACAATATCATTTAAATCTATTTGCCTGGCATGTACCATACTGGCTACATTCACAATATTTGGAGTTGTTTTCTCTTCCATTAAAGGCAGCAGAAGGTAGGTTAGGTAAAAATGTGCCAGGTGATTTACCATAAATGTTTTTTCAATGTTTTTATCAGTAACTGTCTCATATTTAGTCTGATATATTCCTGCATTGTTGATCAAAACATGTGGTATAAGTCGTTTTAATACAAGAACTTCAACCATTCCTTCAATTTCTGAAAAGCTAGTGAAATCACCATTAATATATTCAATATTGTTGTTACAAGTTTGCCTTATTAATTGGTCTTTAATCTCATTGCCTAACTTTTGGTTTCGACCATGCAATATCACTACGTTTCCTCGTTGAGCCACTCGCAAAGCGGTTTGTTTGCCAATGCCATCTGTTGATCCTGTTATTAAAACGGTTCTTTTCATGTTTCTAGTTTTAAATGTCTTTAAATACCCGTGCAAGAGAATATCCTGGTGCATTTAACTTTAAATCAAGAAAATAACCAAATGGTGTTTGGTGGACTTCATATCCTACGTTTTTCATTTTTTCTTCTGCTTTATCAAAAATAGTCTTTGTAAATTCAGGTTCAGCTTTGCTTTCAGATAAATGCGCAAAAGAATGGAGTATGAGGGTTTGTGCTTCATTTTTTTTCATAATCCATTTGAGATTCTTAACAAGCTTTTTTAGTACATCTCCTTCGCGTTCAACGTCTTCTGCCTCGGCTTGAATAAAAGCAGTTTGAACTTTTTCAAATGCTTTGGCTTCAGAAAAGTCTGGAAAGCTATCAATGGTTTTAGTAGTGGGGTTATATCCAAAATTGTCAGCGTAAATTAGTAATAACTTCATATTTTTATTTTTTACAATCCATTTTATAAACAAAATAAATACCTGTTAATGTAATAAGTGCATATAATCCAAAAAAGTAGTGGAATCCAATCAATGCAATCAAACTACCACCCAATAGAGGAAATAGAACGGGTAAAACATTTCCAGCTCCTGCAATACCTGTGTATAATGCTCTGTTTTGTGTATTTGATATTTCAAGTAATACACCATTATTTGTTATTTGATACAATGTAAGGAAAATACCACCTAAAAAGAATGACATATAATAGAACCAAATATTACTAGAAAAAATCCAAGCCCAAACTGGATAGAGCAAAGAAACTGCTAGTAGTAACCACAACATCTTTTGATAGGAAACTTTCTTTGAATTATAGTATAAATATACACCTGAAATAATCAATCCTAATGTTTTAGCAATCAATAGATTTCCTACATATTTTGACGCTTCCAGGTCATGATTTCCTGCAAATAATAATATAAAAGGCATTAAGCCTTGACCTATACCTAAGACATTGATGCTCAATAAATAGAAAATTAGTTTTTTGTCGTTTTTGAGCTCAGACCACAGATGCGAAAATTTATATTTAACAGGCTTATAATCAGGAGATACAACTTCACTTATTTTCCAAAATCCCAATGAGGCTGCCAGTAAAAAAAGTCCGGCCAACATAAATACCCAGAAATAGTTTTCAGGCCAGCTATTTAGCTTCAGCACATAGCTTACCGCAACTGCCGATCCAAACATTCCTAAACTGGATATAACTTGCTTTAAACTAAAAAACTTCTTGCGCTTTTCTTTTAAAACACTCTTACCAAGAATATCAGTGAAAGCAATATTTGCATATGCACCACTTACACTAAAAATTGTTACTAAAACAAATATCAATAGTATGATCATGTTTGCTGAAAGGGTGATGTAAAAGAAAAATAGTGCTGCAATACCTAGTAAGCTTAAAATTCGCAGATTAATTCCTACTAATAAATGCTTCTTTTTTGTTTGAGCACCTGAAATCATAGGTGCAAATAGTAATTGTGAAAATCGGGCAAAACCAACCATAATAGTAGTTAATAAGCCAATATGCCATGCCGCACCACCTGATTTAATTAGCATGGCCGGAATAACAGTATCAACATCCATGAAATTTTTAGCTACGGCTAAAAATGTAGCGTGCCATATAAAAGCTCTGAAGTTACCTGTTGAGATGTTATCTGTTAAATATTGACTGGCTTTGCGATTAATCATTGAATTCTAACTAACGATTTTGGATTTTGAGCATATGCTTCTTTAATTTCATCTATTAAACCTCTTAAATCTGAAAGTGTTTTTTCAATGGTGCTGTTTTTAGTTATAATAGGAACAAAATTTTGATTGATAATCTTGATATTCTTGCCAAACTCCTGTGAAACAACAGCTTCAACTTTGTTTTCGCTAAGTAGTTTAACTATCTGTTTTCCTTTATTTGCATTTCCATGTGTATGCTCATCAATATTTCTCGCTGGATTTTCTATGCTAATCTGCGGAATAACTGCATGTGCCTTTAAATCAAAAAGTTTAAATTCATATGCCTCTCCAAAGTGTTCATTTTGAATTTCTTGAGACTCATTAATTGCTATTGCGATTCTAATCATTTTAATTTATTTTATTCAACAACCGTTATTAAATATTAAAAAATGTATTTAGTTCAATCTTCTATACAAATTCATATATTATTTATTTTTAAATATCAACTTGCTTTCAAAGTCTCTATATATTAGTGACTTAATGGGTATTGCCCTCAATTAATTTCTTATCGAAATATAGAGATATTTAAATGATTCTGCAAGCTGTGTTTAAACTCCTTAAAATTTGAAGTATAACCTTGAAATTATATTTTTTGTAAAATATCATGATTATTGCTCCTTAACATATTGTTTTGAATTCTCAGAATTCATATCTTCGACGTTTCTTAACAAAAATGTATTTGCTATGTCGAAAAAACGCCAGATTCCACACACGTATTTGATTGTATTTGCTTTTGTTATTGTTTCTGCGATTGCCACCTGGTTTGTTCCAGCTGGTGAATTTGAACGGCATCAAAAACAAATGGCTGATGGAAGTACTCAAACTGCAATTGTAGCTGACTCATATCATAGTGTAGAACAGGCTCCTCAGACATGGCATATCTTATCATCTGTATTTAAGGGCTTTGTAAAGCAGGCTAATATTATCATATTTATTTTGCTTATTGGTGGTGCATTCTGGATTATGAATGCTTCCAAAGCCATTGACGTGGGTATCATTACATTTATAAATAAGTCGAAGAAATTGGAGCGAGTCAGGTTTCTGCGAAAAATTGGTGTTGATAACATTGTAATGTTGCTCATAATGACCATGTTTAGCCTTTTCGGGGCAATCTTTGGCATGAGCGAAGAAACAATAGCGTTTGTTATAATCTTAGTTCCACTTGCCATTTCAATGGGATATGATTCCATTGTGGGAATTAGTTTAGTTTACGTAGCTGCTCACCTCGGATTTGCCGGGGCTGTACTTAATCCTTTTACCATTGGAATTGCCCAGGGATTATCTGACCTTCCTATTTTTAGCGGATTGGAATACAGAATGGTTTGCTGGTTAGTAATTAACGCTATTGGATTTGCATTCATTCTGCTTTATGCTCGTAAAGTGAAGAAAAATCCTAAAAGCAGCATAATGTATGAAGCTGACGAATATTGGCGTAATCGTGAAAAAGTGGATATGGATGATATGAAATTTTATACGCCAATAGCTTCGTGGATTAGTTTCGGACTTGTTTCTACTGTTTTGATAATCTTCTCGTTTGTACATCCTGAATCAACTTTATCAATTGGTGGCAAAACCTTTGAATTGAATGCATTACCCATAGCAACAGGATTGTTCATATTATCATCCATATTTGCTTTAAGGAAGTCAATGCACTTCTATATTTTAAATTTATTACTTTTTACCATTGTGTTCCTAATAGTAGGTGTAATGGGCTACCATTGGTATGTAATGGAAATTGGATCATTATTCTTCGGAATGGGACTTGCAGCCGGTATTGCTACAGGTAAACCTGCCAATGATATAACCAAGCAGTTTATTGAAGGAGCAAAGGATATTTTCTCTGCTGCTTTTATAGTTGGATTAGCAGGAGGTATCATTGTTATTTTGGAAGATGGTAAAATTGTAGATACCATTATGAATGGTTTAGCTCAGACTATGCAAGAGTTTGGAAAAGAGGGGACTACAGGTATCATGTATGCTATTCAGAATGCTTTAAATATTATCATACCTTCTGGTTCAGCTAAGGCAGCTTTAACTATGCCAATTATGGCGCCTTTCTCTGATTTAGTTGAAATATCAAGACAAACAACTGTGTTAGCTTTCCAATTTGGTGACGGGTTTACCAATATGATTACTCCAACCAGTGGCATTTTAATAGGTTGTTTAGGTATTGCAAAAATTCCTTATGATAAATGGTTCCGTTGGATATGGAAGTTAATTCTTGCCTTAGTTATTGTAGGATTTATTTTATTACTTCCAACTATTTATTTTGATTTGAACGGTTTTTAATGGATAAGGCTAATTCGAAGATGCGTCATTGCGATCCCGATATAATCGGGAGACGGAGCGCTTCGATTAGTCTGTATTATAGAGTTTTATAAGGTGTAAATCTAATTGCGAAAAAAAATACACGGAAATTGTGCTGGAGGCTCTTCCGCCACCTGTCGGATTATTAAGGTTTGCGCTGGCAACAGAATTTATTTATTTCAAACTATTTGTACAGGAAATTCTATCATATTCCTTCGCTGCGCTTGGAACACACCTTCGATTTTGGGTTTGAATTATTACCCATTAGTTCATTGAGCACTTCGACTCCGCTCAGTGACCAATACTGAAGGCTTTGCGCCAATCGAAATGAACGATCATTTCTCCAATAACCTACACTTTCTCTTAAACCTAAAATAAAAGAATATCGCAGCCATTGCAAGTGAAGAGGCCAGGGCAGTCCATATACCAGCACCTTTTAAGTCCAGCATAAAGCCTAACACGTACATTAGAGGTACGCCTATAATAAGATAAGTTAACAGGGCTAATAGAAAGGCTTTGTTTACGTCGGCAAGACCTCTTAATGAACCAAGTAATACAACTTGTGAGCCGTCAAATATTTGGAATATAGCAGAAAATATCAATAGTTTGGCTGCTGCATCAATTACAGCCTGATCTGTAGTAAACATCCAGGGCAGTTGATATCTGAATGTGAAAAACAGCACGGCCGTAGTGCTCATAAAGGCAATGATCAAATGCAGTGAGGCTATTCCAGCTTTGCGCATTTCAAGAAAGTTTTTAGCTCCCAGCTGGTGACTTACTCTTATGGTTGTTCCTGAGGCAATGCCTGTGGCAATCATAAATGAAATCATACTCACATTAAGTGCAATTTGATGTGCTGCCAGTGGCACTTCTCCAATCCAACCCATCATTACAGCAGCAAGGCTGAATAAGGTAACTTCTGCTAGCATTTGTAACCCAATAGGCATTCCCGTTCTGAAAAAGAGACTTACTTCACTGAGTTTAAATTTCTTGATATCAATTAGATAGAAATACCGTCTGAAATGCTTATGCTTTGCCATAAACCATGTAAATGCAATTGCCATAAAAACTCTGGAAACCAGCGTAGCATAACCTGCACCCATTAATCCCATGGCAGGGAATCCCAATTTTCCGTAAATCCACAGATAATTTAATCCAATATTAATAACGTTGGCAATTAGTGTAATTTTCATCGCCATACTTGTGTTTCCAATACCCTCAATAAACTGTTTCCCGGTAAAAAACAGCATGAATGGCACGATGCTTATTACAAGTAATCGATAATAGGGTATGGCTAGTTCAACTACGCTCTCCGGTTGCCCCATAAATGGCATTAAATAAGAAACGCCCCACATTATTGCAACTAAAAAAAGCGAAACAATCCCATTTCCAATGAAGGAGTGGTGTAAAACACTTGCAGCACCTTTAAAATCGTTTTTCCCAAAAGCAGCACCAACCAGCGGAGTAGCGCCAAAAGTCAATCCTAATCCCAGTACAAATCCTACAATGTAAATTGAATTGGCAAAGGAGGCCGCTGCCAGCTCTGATGTTCCAACGTGTCCAACCATCATGTTATCGGCTAGCTGAACGGTCATTTGTCCAGCTTGCGATAAAACAACCGGAATTGCAACTGCTAGGTTACGTTTGTAGAAAGGCAAATATGATTTAAAATAATCTAACATCCGATTGGTTCAAATTTTGCTCAAAAGTATGCATATTTGCACAAAAGTAAGTTTCTAGGAGATAAAAATACATTTAGTTTAGGAATAATAGAAGCGACAGTAATGATTGTGAAAAGAATGTAGAAGATAGAATACAGAAGTCAGAATACAGAATACAAAAGGCAGAATATGCGAGTGAGTAACTATACATTTCTATATTCTTTATTCTTCATTCTCAATTCTTAAATAATTGAAAACGTTACAGAAAACAATGCAATAAACATAATTCAACGCAATAACCATAAAACATTGAAACAATGAGCTACAATGATTGGAAGAAAAGATTAGGAGTAGTATACTCAAC
>PKTE01000021.1 GCA_002869335.1 Salinivirgaceae bacterium
GAAACTTATACGCCTATTGTAGACGAAGATGAAAAACCTTACAAAATATTGAAAATAGGTTTCAACGTTACCAGAGAGCATGAATTGTCTGAGGAATTGGAGAAATTTAAGTCAAAATTATCAGATATAGAATCTTCTAACAAAGAGGATGAAGAAACTATTACGAAATTAAAAGAAGAGCTAAATTCTGAAAAGGCTAAAAATATAAAACTACAATCGCAACTAGACGAAGTGCTTAAAAAATCTAATGTTGCTAAGACAGACAATCCAAAATCTGCTTCAACGGTGAAAAAAGAGCAGAAATTGCCGGATTCGGGAAAACCATTATTGGAAATGACATCTCAAATGAAAACTGGAATCGAAGAGATGGATGAACAGCATAGTCGTATCATTAATATGATGAATGAAACCTATAAGGCAATTGTTGAAAAAGCTAATGCTAAGCAGCGCAATGAGCTGATTAAGACATTCTCCGATTATGTTAGCTTTCATTTTAGTAATGAAGAGCGTTATTTTGAAGACTTTAGTTTTGAGCATATTGATATACATAAAAAAGCACATGCTGTATTCCTTAAATTAATACGTGAACTGGAAGTTGCCATTAATAAAGCTAAAAAGGAAGATATTAATAAAACGCTCATTGCTATGCGGGATTGGGTAATCAATCATTTCTCACAAGATGATCAGCAATATGTAGAACTTTTTAAATCAAACGGATTATAGCTTTTGTGAATAATCTTAGTTGATAATTGTTCTGTTTGGTTAGCGTTTTATTTCTCCAAAATCTTTTAACCTTATTAAAATTCCAAATAGTGAAATTTGGTAATTTAATTTTCAAAACCGTAATTTTCATTTTGCATTAAAGTGTAGATGCAATGTATTGTATTACACTTGAATTGACTTTTTTGAATTTCTAAAGAGCCTCATTAATAATAAAATATTTGTTGTTTGTTCTTTTTGTTGTAATTTGTATAAGATTTCGTGCTCGTGTATTTTTTTTGTTACTCATTTTGTTTTCTTTTTGGTTTTAAGGTTTCCATAAAAGCCTAGAAGTACTGATATTATTTAAACAATTAATATTATTTTACTAACTAAATTGTATCATCATGGAAAAGACTTTTATTAAAATGAGTAAAGCTAGTATTGTATTTTTTGTTCTCTTGTTGTTAAATGGATGTGCGGCCTATTCTCCTACAATGATTGATGGCAGCTATAAGAGTACAATTTCGGATTTAGAGTTGAAAGACAAGGTTACTGTTGTTGCTTCTTTTTGGGGGCTAAAGCAATTAGATAAGCTTGGCGAAGAGAAACCCAGAAGGTTAAAAAGTGATCAAAGATTAGCAAAGAATATTGTAGTTGGAAGTTTGGCAGAGCTATGTAATAGAGATCAGAAGTGTTTCTCGAATTATATTGTGACACTTGATAAAAATTCTGTCAATACAGGTACATACATCGACTTAAGAATACACTCTTATGTGAATTGGTGGCCAGTTTTATTGACAATTGTTCCTACTTATTATTCAACTAACGCCTCTTATTGTATCACAGCTGATGTTTATGTTGATGGTGAAAAAAAGGATAGATTTGAAGAGTGGGGGTTTGTTAAAGAATCAGGAATTTGGTTCATGCAGCTGCCAGACAATCCTAAGGGAGTTTTATTAAGAAACTTTTTAGTTAAAAAAGTCTTGAATGAATCAATAAGTACTTTAGGTTAACTTTAAAATTTAATTGTCGAAGGGGATGTGCATTGTTATGTTTATCCCCTTTTTTTATTTGTGAAAATACTGACTGCATAATCTGTTTTTCTGTAAACAATATTTCGTTCGAATGCTGCTAAAAGCGAATAATTGTTTATTTTTAAAGTTTAATCATTAATCTATACTGAATTAGCAAATTAAACGTGTGAAGTTCATGAGAAGGAAATTCAATATTCAACAAAAAATTCAGATATATATTCTAAGCTCTGTACTAGTTATATTTTTATTGTCAATAGGTTATGTTGGGCTAAAATCCAGATCGAAGATGTTGACTATTTCCCGTGACCTGGCTGATTCTTATGCACGCGAGTATGCCAACCTAACAGCTGATAAACTGAACTATTATTCCAATTCTGTTTTATTTGCCAAGACTATTTTTGAAGATTATAAAAACATCCCTTATAATAATCGCAGAGAGGTTTTATCGAATTATTTGAAAAGTATGCTTGAAGATAATTCACGTTTTTTGTCTGTTTGGAGCATATTGGAACCTAATGCAATTGATACTTTGACCTCACGTTATAAAAACAAAGTTGGTAGTACCATATTGGGTAATTTTCGATACGTTTACTATCGTCAGGATAAAGAAATAGTACTTAGTAGATATGTTGAACAAAATCCGGATGAAGTATTATCTGGCAGCATATATACATTAGTCAAAAGGCGCATGCAAAATACGATTGTTGATCCTTACTATTATTCTTACACTGGTAATAAATCTGATCAGATTTTAGAAACAAATATTGTGGCACCTGTTATTGAAAAGGGAAAGTTTAAGGGTGTTATTGGTGTTGATGTGCCATTGACTACCATAAGTAGTTTGATTAATGAATATCGACCCATTGAGGGAAGTTTCGCATTCTTGTTGTCACATACAGGTAGTCTTGTAAGTTTTCCAGATTCTAAAGCTATTGGCCAAAACATTATGGACATTGGATTTCTATCTGGCGATTCAATTGATATAAAATCTCAAATAGCTTCATTAAAAGAGTTCTCTTACTATACAAAGTACAAAGGTGAAAGGTATTATGTTACTTCATATCCCCTTGAAATTGAGGGGACAAATACAGCCTGGTATGTTTCTATGGCATTGCCTGAAAGTAAGATTATTGATATGGCAATTTCTACATTAAATAATGCGATTATGGTAGCCTTTATTGGTCTATTGTTGTTGGCATTTATTATTTATTTAGTAGCTAGAAATATAAGTAGACCAATTAAATCGCTTACAGGTGTAATTAATCATATTTCATTGGGTGAAGTAGGCAGTGATCAAAAGTTAATACTTAATAGCAAGGATGAAATAAATGAAATGGCTGATGCCATGAATCAGTACATTGATGGATATGCTAAGAAGGTTGTGTTTGCTTCTGGAATTGGAGCTGGTGACCTTGATAAAGATCTGGAACTTTTAAGTGATGAGGATCTTTTGGGTAAGTCTTTAATGCAAATGAGAGATAATTTAAAACTTGCTCGTGAAGAAGAGCTTAAACGACAGGCAGAAGATAAAATTCACCGGTGGACAAATGAAGGAATCGCAAAATTTGCAGATATTTTACGTCAGAACAATGATGATATTTCTGAGCTTTCATTTGAACTTATGCGCAATATGGTAAATTACCTTGAAGTAAATCAAGGAGCCATTTTTGTGATTGATGAATCAAATGATGAAATTTTTTATGAAGCAACCAGCACAATAGCTTTTAATAAAAAGCAATTCAACAAAACACGAATTAAATATGGTGAAGATTTAATTGGAAGGTGTGCTCATGAGCGAAAAACAATCTATTTAAAAGAGGTTCCGGAGGATTATATTTCAATAACCAGTGGAATGGGGGAGGCAAATCCAAATGTGGTATTATTAGTTCCAGCAATTTTAAATGATAAAGTGTATGCTATAATTGAGCTGGCTTCTTTTTCTGAAATAGAAGATTTTCAGATTGAGTTTCTTGAGAAAATCGGTTAAAGTATCGCATCTACCATTGCAAATGTGAAGGTTTCAGAACGTACGCAGCAATTGCTGAAAGAGTCTCAGTATCAGCAGGAAGAGTTGAGTTCTCAGGAAGAGGAAATGCGTCAAAACCTTGAAGAACTTCAAACAACTCAGGAAGAAGCTGGTCGCAGGGAGTTTGAAATGCGAAATCTTATTGAGGCCCTAAGTATTGCAAATTACATGGTTGAATATAACCTAAATGGTGTAATTACTGAAGTGAATGAACGATTTGCTAAAATGGTGGGTATGCCTCGTGAGCAAATAATTGGTATGAACCATAATGACGGCCTTAAACTTACAGGTCTTGATCAGGAAAAATATCGTCAGTTTTGGGAGGATTTAAGACACGGTATGACGCGTAGTGAAGAGACGCATATTTCTTATAATGAAAAGGATATATATTTATTTGAAACATATACGCCTTTAATTGATCAGGATGATCAACCTTATAAAGTTGTGAAAATTGCCGTTGATATAACTGATAAAAAGTTAGTTGAGAAAGAATTAACTAAGAAAGAGAAGGAGCTTGGTCTATCAAAAGAGAAATTGCAGAAGATATCGGAACAGAAAGAACTATTGCAAAAAGAACTTCAACAACTTAAGGAGAAAACTAAGGCCATAGAAAAACAGTTGATTGAAAAACCTGATGAATCGATTAAAAAGAAAAGTAAACCCCAAGTTGATCAAAAAGCTGAAATAATTTTGCCTCCGGCAGGAAGTCCACTGATTAAATTTAGTAAGTCAATGATGAATCCAATTGGAGAAATGGATGAGCAGCATAAGCGTATAGCAGAATTGGCAGATGCTGTGTATATTGGTTTACGAACCGAGAAGCCTAAGAAAGATATCAAAGAAAGTCTTAAGATGTTAGTTGATTTTTCTGCATGGCATTTTAGTAATGAGGAAAGATATTTTGATGAATTTGCATATGAAGAGACGAAAGATCATGCATCACAACACAAAGTTTTTCATGAAAAAATTGCATCATTTAGCAAACAATATCAGTCAGGTAAAGTGAAGTTTTACGATGAAACAATGCAGTTCATTAAAAATTGGATAGAGACCCATTTTGCTCAAGATGATCAAAGGTATGTGGAACTATTCAAATCAAAAGGCTTAAAATAGAATGAGAGCTCTATTGATCATATATTTAGTTGTTTTGTCTTCATTTTTTATTGCTTGTAATTCAATACCTGAAAGTATTGATATAAGTTCTCCAGTTGTTAAAGCAAAATTCCAGAAGCTTACCACACATGATGAAATGATGGCATTTCTTGCCATGGCAGACTCTTTGAATGGTAATATTCAATTAGAGGTTTTAGGTAGTCTTGGAGATGATTATGTAATGCCAGTTGTGAAAATTGCAACAAAAAAGACCAATAAACATAAGGTTAAAGTAATGATTTTGGCGCAACAACATGGTGATGAACCCTCTGGTAAAGAAGCTGTACTTGAGCTTATCGCAGGTTTTGCAGATGGCCGATTTGATGAATTGTTGAAAAACCTTGAGTTATACATTTTTCCGCAAGTAAATCCATGGGGAGGAGATCATGATGTGCGACGCAATAAAAATGACCTTGATTTGAATCGTGACCATTTATTACTGCAATCAAAAGAGGATCAGTTTGTACATCATTTTTTTCATAATATAAAGCCTCAGGTAACTATTGATGTGCATGAGTATGATCCCTATTATCAGGAGTGGACAGATTTTGGTTATTATAAAAATGCGGATGTTCAGTTGGGTGGTTTGACAAATCCAATGGCTAATAAGAAAATTACAGATTTGTTTTACCAAAAGTTACTTCCTACAGTTCAAAAAGATGTGGAAACTAGTGGTTATAGTTTTACGGAATATACGCTCGGACAAATTTACAATGAAGAGGGTAGACTGAGGCATTCTACAGTTCATATTGATGACGGTAGACAGAGCTTTGGTTTAATGCAGACACTTTCAATGATTATTGAAGGTAAATATGGTCACAATTCCATAGACAATTTGCAGAGAAGAACCGAAAGTCAGTATACCATTCTACAATCTATTTTAAAGAATTTAAGCCTTAATAAAAGATTGGTTTTAAAAACAGTTGAAGAAGCCAGAATTAATCTTGTTAATAGAGGACCACAACGAAAGTTTGGAGTACGTTTTACACACGTTCAAAATGGGCAGAAATTTGCTTTCCCATTATGGTCAATTGAGGAAAAAAAAGATACCATTTTTATGGTTGATAGATATTATCCGGAGAGGGAAACCACTTATTCAGTTGATGTTCCGGTAGGTTATTTGGTTGCCTCAAATGATTCTTTATTAATTGATTGGATGAATATGCAAAAGATTTTGTATACTAGTTTTAGTTTAGAAGATGGAATGCAGGTTATGGGATATAAAATAGAAGAAAATACAATAAAAAAATCATTTGAAGGCTGGGAGTTCATAGATCTGAATGTGCAGCAAGAAATGATATATGTTAATCCTGAGCAGTATGTATTTATACCTATTCATCAATGGTCTGCCAAGAAAATAATACTAGCTTTCGAACCACAATCTATGCTGGCTTTAATCAATGAAGCTCCTTTTTCCTACTTACTGGAATCAGAAGATTATCCAATTTTAAAAGTTGTGCATAATTAATTTATCTTATTCTTTAGAAATTGTGTTTCAAAACATGATTTGTTAATTTTTGTTAATTTATTGCCTAATTAACAATTAGTTGATTATTGGGTACTATTTTTGAATAGCAAAACGCATTAACCTTAAAACCTTATAACATGAAACCATTTACATTTATTCTAATTGCTGTATTGGCAATTTCAAACCTTTCAGCCCAGGAACAGGACGAAATGCGATATCTTTTTGGAAATAAGGATTTTCGCATAAGTGGATTTGGAGCTCCAATCACTGAGTTTTCTTCTTTTGATGGCAATTTTGCTGTTTCAAGTGGAGGCGGTGGAGCTGCTATTTTTGACAATAAATTCTTTATTGGTGGTTACGGTATGGGAATGACAACTATACATAACTATCCAAATGTTTACTCTGAAAATGGAAACCTGCAAGCTGACCATTTACAAGTTTCTTTTGGTCATGGTGGATTATGGACAGGGTATAATTTTATGCCAAATAATCCAATTCATTTTGTCTTAAGTCTCAAAGCAGGTGGTGGAGCTGCAAGCTTAATTAATACTGAATTTGATTTTGAGGATATTGAGCAATATTATGACTATGTTGGAGTTTTACAACCTCAGATTGATGTTGAATTGAATTTACTGCGTTGGTTTAAAATTAGTTTTGGCGCAGGGTATCGTTATGTAATGGGAATAGGTGATGATACCTACTATAATAGTGATTTAGAAGAAGTTCGCTATTTCGATAAAAATGATTTTAATTCCCCTTATGGTAGTATTACTTTCTTATTTGGAGGATTTGGACCTAAAAAGAAATAATCAACTAATTTAAAAGAATGATTAAATGAGACTTCAAATACTTTTAGGTCTAATAATATTAATGTGTCCTTTTATCTCATATGCTGATAAAGGAGATGAAAGCGTTGAGCGAAAAGCTGTATTAAGCGGATATATAACCGATAAAAGTAATGGTGAGGCCCTGCTTGGAGCAACAGTATATGTTGAAGAGTTAGGTGCCGGGACAATTACTAATATCTATGGGTTCTATTCAATTTCACTAGCTCCTGGTTCATATAATGTTAGATACACTTATATTGGATATGAGACACAACATATTAAGATCGAAATTGCGAATAGCGATATTTCGAAAAATATTGAATTAGGTAGCACTACACAGCAGTTGCAAGAAGTTGTTGTGACAGGAGAAAAGAAAAACGCCAATATTACTCGTAATGAAATGAGTGTTGAGAAACTTGGTAGCGATGACATTCGAAAAATTCCTGCACTCATGGGTGAAGTAGACGTAATTAAGGCCATTCAGCTTTTACCAGGAGTTCAATCTCCGTCGGAAGGTTCTAGTGGCTTTAGTGTGCGTGGTGGAAATCTTGATCAGAATTTGATTTTGCTTGATGAAGCCAATGTTTATAATGCTTCTCACTTAATGGGTTTTTTCTCTGTTTTTAATAATGACGCTATCAAAGATGTAAAACTATACAAAGGGGATATGCCCGCTAGGTATGGTGGTCGACTTTCTTCGGTACTTGATATACATATGAAGGAAGGTAACACCAAAAGATGGAGTGGCTCAGGCGGAATTGGTTTAATCTCATCGAGGTTTACTATTGAAGGGCCTTTAGTGAAAGATAAAGTGTCTGTGATAGCTTCTGGTAGAAGGACATATGCTGATCTTTTCTTACCATTCGCCAAAGATCCTAATGTTAGAGACAATACGCTCTTCTTTTATGACTTAAATCTTAAGATCAACTGGAAAATAAGTGATAACGATCGCGTATTTTTATCCGGGTATTTTGGAAGAGATAAGTTTGGAAATGATTTTGCCCAAATGGGATATGGTAATGGAACTGGTACAGTTCGTTGGAATCACTTGTTTTCAAAAAAACTATTTTCTAATCTGTCTTTTATTTATAGTAATTACTACTACGCATTGGGAACGCCTTCAGGTGAAGCAAATTCATTTTTATGGGAAGCAGGTCTAAATGATTTTAATGTGAAGTACGACTTAAACTACTTTGCCACGCCAAAATTAAAGATTAATTATGGTATGCAAGGTATGGTTCATGTTTTTAAACCTGGCCATGCAAAAGCAGTTGGTACTCAATCTTCATTGACTGATATAACTGTGCCTATAAATCGCTCTTTGGAAGGCGGAGTTTATGTAGGTATCGAATATGATTTGAATTCACTTATATCTTTAAAAGCAGGACTGCGTAACTCAAGCTTTGCAAATTATGGTTCCAAAACAACTTATACTTATGGATATAAAGCTGAAAGAGTTGATTCTGCAGAGCATAATGGAGGCATTTATCAATCTTATATGAATTGGGAACCCCGATTTGGTATTAATTTGACATTGAATGAGTATACTTCTGTAAAGGCTAGTTATGCCAGAACAACACAGTATATACAAATGGCGCGTAACTCAAATGCAGGTACACCGTTGGATATATGGTTTTCAGCATCGCCTAATGTGAAACCTCAAATTGC
>PKTE01000078.1 GCA_002869335.1 Salinivirgaceae bacterium
GATGTAATAATTTTTAAATCTATAGTATATGATTTCTTTTATTACATTTGATAAACTTTTAATATGAAGAAAATGAAACATCTAGCTATATTACTCTTGTTTGTTTTGAAGTTATCAATCCTGTTTGCACAAACACCAAATCAATTTAAATACCAGGCGGTTTTGCGAAATCCCGATGGCACAGTAATGGCAGATGAGAATGTCATTATTGCTATTTCCATACTGAAAAGCGACCTTTCCACAAGTGTATTTGAAGAAACACATAACATTACTACAAATACATACGGTTTAATAAATTTAAATATTGGTTCAGAAGAAGATCTTAGTGTAATAGACTGGAGTTCAGATGAGTATTTTATAGAAATTAGTGTAAACGGCACCATAATTGGAACCACAAAATTATTGAGCGTACCTTATGCTTTGCACGCTAAAACGGCTGAGAATATTGCAGAAACTGACCCTGTTTATGCTGCCTGGAATAAAAATTATAACGATTTAACTAATACACCAAACATAATAGATAGTGTAAGTGCAGTAATTGACACAAGTACCCAATTTATAAGAACCGAAATTGATGGGTCAACTTCTAACGAAATACAGACAATTTCCCGCTTAGGCACAACGGTTACGCTTAGTAATAATGGTGGATCTTTTATTGATAGTGTAAATACTCAAACACTGGATATTAACGGCACATCTCTTTCCATATCAAATGGGAATACGATAACCCTACCTGAAAATGGCGGTAAAGTTCCGGTATACACAACAGCCGAAATTTTATCACTTACTCCTGAACAAGGTGATGCAGTATTTAATAGTACTGAAAAAATATATCAAATTTATGAAGGAGGAATATGGCAATCATTTGCTACAAATTGCTGGCCACAGCCAACCACAGCTTCCGCTGGAAGCTCTCAAATTTTTACAAATACTACAACTTCCGCAACGCTCAACGCCAACTCTCCGGAAATAGGACACGGCAATGGGTTATGGAGTATCGTGAGTGGTAGTGGAGGGAATTTTATTGATAACACAGATCCTGCAACCACATTTACAGGAGTGGAATGCTCATCTTATATTTTAAAATGGACAATAAGCACAGATTGTAATAGTTCGAGTAATAATGTAAGCATTATATTTAATCATACACCAACCACGGCCAATGCAGGTGAGAACCAAATAATAAATGGTGCAACAACAACAAGCCTTGCTGCAAACACTCCTGAAAATGGCACAGGCGAATGGACTATTATTAGTGGTACTGGGGGAAGTTTTGCTAATGCTTTATCGCCAACAACAGAGTTTACAGGAACTGATGGCTCCTATAAATTACGGTGGACAATTACTACAAATTGTAGCAGTAGCAGCGATGATGTTAATATAAGTTTTAGCACACCTCTGGCTGATGCTGATGGCAATAGCTATAATACAGTTTGGATTGGGAATCAATTATGGATGGCAGAAAACCTTAAAGTAACCCAGGAAGTTGACGGCACACCAATACCAACAGTTACAGATGATAATAGTAGCGGAAGCTCGAACGATGAGTGGGATGATCTTGACTATACAAATAAAGCATATTGCTATTACAATAATAATGCTGGCGGCGAAGCAGATTTATATGGAGCACTATATACCTTTGCTGCAGCAGAAAATGCTTGTCCTACAGGATGGCATCTACCAACTGATGACGATTGGACCGATTTAGTCAATTTTATTATAAGCGATGGTCATCCAGATTCTGTAGGTGTAGCCTTAAAAGATACAACCGGCTGGGATAGTGGCGGTAACGGAACCGATGATTATGGATTTACCGGGCTTCCGGGTGGAGGTCGCATAAGCGGTGGTGTATTTAACCAGGCAGGCACTTACGGTTACTGGTGGAGTAGTGAAGATAGTCCATTCACTGCTAATATTTTCGGTCTTTGGTTTAATTACTCAGAAACAAATATTATGATTGGTAATGATAAATCAAGTGGCTATAGTGTTCGTTGCATTAAGGACTAACCCACTATTTATCCTCCCAAATGGCGCAAGCGTCCGCTTGTGCCAAATTGTTTTATACTAATGTTGAGATAAAGCACAAGCGGACGCTTGCGCTTGTATGGTGAGTATTCCAGGTAAAATTAATTTCATTCAGTCTTTTCATTCTCTTTGACTTTTTCCGGTTTTTTTCTATTAGCTAAAGCGGTTAATTTTGATTGGCCTAAAATAAAAGGAAATTCGAATTGAAGCACAGCTTTAGAAGACCGGGAAGCTGAGAATGTTTTTGAAGATCACCCGGTCGCACTTAAGCTTTGCGAAAATGAGAATGAGTTTTATTTTCAGCCTTGAATTTTTTGCTTCGTTTTTGTTTTAACCTAATCGCCCTTAGGCGCTGAGCTCACGACCAAAGGGAGTAACCAAAAATGAAGAGCCCGTCGGCTTGAGACAAAGGTTATAAATCACCGAAAAGAAAAATTGTAATCGAGGTGGTTATTACCAAAAATAAAATCTACCAATAATTGGTGAGATCAACAGCGTTAATCCGTGTTCTATTTTTATAATTTTAATTAATCTTACATCAAACTGACGTTAACATAATAATATCTTTCAGTATTCAATCGTTATAATAATAACGTGCTGATTCATTAATGTCATCTAACGTGATAACAAAACAAACCCCATTTTGCCCCAAACAATTCCAACTTATTGTTAATCTTCAAAATTGAATGCAAATGAGAACATTAAAGCTATTTGTTTTTGTGCTAATTAGCCAGGTAAGTTTGGCTCAGGTACCAAATTTAAGTGTAAGCTCTAATAAGCAGAGTGAACCACTTAGAATAACTAAGTTGGATATCAATATCGAGGTAGTTGGAAATGTAGCCACGACTACATTCGATATGGTATTTTATAATCCAAATGCACGTGATTTGGAAGGAAAACTGTCAATGCCACTTAAAAATGGGCAGGAGATATGTCGCTATGCATTGGATGTGAATGGAAAGCTGCGAGAAGGTGTTATTGTGGAAAAAGTAAAAGCCCGACAGGCTTATGAAGCTGTAGTTCGGCAAAATATTGATCCGGGTATTATCAATAAAACCAAAGGAAACAATTTTACAACACGGATTTACCCTGTGCCTGCATATGGAAACAAAAGAGTGGTGCTTGCTTTATCAGAAACACTCATAGGCGATGATGAAAATTTATACTATACATTGCCATTTGGGGAAAAGAAAACCTATGATAATTTTTCGCTGCATGTAAAGGTCATTAAAAGTAAAAATGAGGATCATGAAGTAAAATCGGAGTTTAAAAATGTAAAATTTGATTCAGAGCAGGATGCCTATCTTCTAAACTATACGAAACAGAATTTTGAGCCTGAAAAACCTTTGAAATTTACAATTCCTCGTTTTTCAGAAGGAGGTTACAGTTTGTATACATGTGATTTTGAAGGTGAAACCTATTTCTACCTGTGTATGAAGCCCGATGCGTTAAAGTCAACAATGCGAACTCAACCCAAACACATTGCTATATACTGGGATAATTCTCATTCCGCATCAAAGCGCGATAAGACAAAAGAGATAGCTTTTCTGAAGCGCTATTTGGAATCGTTTGACAACCAGGTTGATGTTACGGTGTATGGATTTAATTTTGAAATTACGTCAAAGCAGGGTTTCCCATCCTCTCATGTCAATAAAATTATTGAACATATTCAATCATTTAAAAATGATGGCGCCACACGATTAGATAACCTGCATATTGATAAAGACATAGATCAGGTACTACTTTTTTCTGATGGTGTAAACACCCTAGGGGAAGAACAATTTGATGTATCGGTGCCACTATTTGCATTTACGTCGGGACATGGAAATAATGATTCGTTTCTGAAACATCTTGCGCAAAGAACAAATGGAGAATTAATCGATCTTACCGTAACAAACATCGATAATGCGTTGAAAAAACTAACCTCTGATCAGGAGAGGTTTCTATCATGCACTTATAACAAATCGTAAATAAAGGAAGTATATCCCAAATATCCACAAACGGTGGGTAATTATTTTGAGGTTTCCGGTATTCTTTTGAACGATGAAGCGGAGTTGAAAATAAACTTTGGGAGTTCGGATTTACTTCCTCGTTCAAAGCAATTTACAATCAAAAAGAGTGGCGCTTCTCCAATGGTTTCACGCATTTGGGCTACGAAAAAAATTGCTTTCTTAAGTGGCCGATTTGATGAAAATAAAAATGCCATATTGGAATTAAGTAAGAAGCATAATATCGTAACTAAAAATACTTCTTTGTTGTTGCTTGACAGGGTAGAGGATTATGTGGCTCACAATATTATACCGCCTGAAGAGCTTCGTAAAGAGTTTGACAAATTGATGGCTCAAAAGAAATCTCTTGAAGAGAAAGGTCCCGATTTAGCACAAATACAAAAGAATAATATTGAAAGATTAAAAGTATTGACAAATTGGTATGAGAATATTACAAGTAAACCAAAACAGCCTGAGCAACCTAGACAAATAGATGAGATTCAAGCGCCTGAAAGTTTTGGGCAAGTGAATCAATATACTAATGATAATACAGCTGATGGAAACAGAACAATTTCCGGAGTTGTAGTTGATGCTGAAACAAACGAGCCAGTATTATTCGTAAATCTAACTATTGAATCGGAAGGAAATATGGTTGCCGGAGTAGCAACAGATCAAAGCGGTAATTTTAGTTTGACGTATCCTGATGTGCCATCCCCACAACTTACTGTTTCAACTGTAGGATATGAGAGGGTTAGAATCGATATCTCAGAAGCTTTTCCAATAGAAATTAAGTTACAGAAAGCTGCTGCCGAATTGGATGAAATAATAGTAGTAGATTATGATGTGGATGCTGAATATGATGTGTCTACAGTTACAGAGATTGTGCTTGAGGAAGAAGAAGAGTCTGAAGAAGTACCTTTTGTGATGATCCAAACAGATAGAATGGATGATCAACGTGATGACCAAATGCTAAAGAAGATGGTTGATAAATCCTCAAAACCCTCCATTAAAGTGTTGTCATGGGAGCCTGATGCTGCATACATCAAGATGTTAAAGGAAACGGATGATAAGGATTTATTATCTACCTATTTTAAGTTAAAAAGCGAGAATGAGAATAGACCTTCTTTTTATGTAGAGGTGTCAGATTTATTTTTTGCAAAAGGAAAACATGATTTAGGAGTGCAGATTTTGTCTAATGCCATTGAACTTGATTTGGAAAACCCGGAGTTATTAAAAACGGTAGCAAAGCGTCTGCTAAGTGAGAAAGAGTATGAATTAGCCATTGGTTTGTATAAAGAGATTGAAGCCTTACGTCCCGAAGAACCTCAATCATACAGAGATCTGGCATTAGCTTACGAGCAGAATGGGCAATATCAGGAAGCGTTACATATGTTTGTGCATATATTGGATACGCAATGGGAGAGATTTGAAAATATAAAACCTGTTGTGTTAAATGAAATTAATGCACTTATTGCTTTGCATGGTAGCGATTTGGATTTATCTTCGGTAAATAAAGAATACATTAAAGCCATGCCGCTTGATCTTAGAATTACAATTGAATGGAGTAGCAATGATAATGACATAGATTTGTGGGTAATTGATCCAAAGGGTGAAAAGTGTTTTTATAAAAATAAACTCACTGAAATAGGCGGGAGAATATCTGATGATTTCACCCAGGGTTATGGTCCGGAAGAATTTTCACTCAAAGAGGCTGTACGGGGTTTTTATAACGTGTATGTGAATTATTTTGGTGATTCACGACAGTCCATAACAGGCCCGGTAACTGTGTACGCAACCATGACTACAAACTATGGGCGTGCAAATCAAAAGACAGAAAATATTACATTGCAACTGGAAAAATCAAAGGAGAAAAAGACAATTCAAATTGGACAATTAACTTTAGAAAAATAGAATATTAAATGGAAAGTTTCGAACAAAACAGAGTCAGTTGGAATGAGTTAACTCGCATGCACGTGGAGTCAGAATTTTATAATGTGAACGGATTTAAAAATGGCGAAACTTCTCTAAATCATATCGAAATTGAGGCATTGGGAGATGTGAAAGGCAAAAAGATTTTGCATCTCCAGTGCCATTTCGGTTTGGATACATTGTCGCTTGCCAGAATGGGAGGGGAGGTGGTTGGTGTGGATATTTCAGATGCTTCCATTGAAAAAGCAAAAGAGCTGGCTACTGAATTGAACATTCATGCCCGGTTTATTCGTTCCAATGTGTATGAAATTGAAAAAGTGCTGGATGAGCAATTTGATATTGTTTATACCTCTTACGGTGCTATCAACTGGCTACACGATTTGGATGAATGGGCAAGGCTTATAAAACGTTTTTTGAAGCCTGGTGGCTTGTTTTATATGGTTGAATTTCACCCGTATAGCTATTCGCTAAACGAAAAGGGCGTAATTGCATATCCATATTTTAATACAGAAGCTATTGAATCTATTGTTGAAAAAACATATACTGATAATACTGAAGTAGCGCAAGCGGATTTAAAGCATATTGAGTGGCATCACAGCATCAGTGAAGTGCTAAACAGTTTAATTGGACAAGGTTTAACAATTCAACAATTTGATGAATATCCGTATCAGGTGTATAACTGTTTCCCGGGCATGAAGGAAATTGAACCCGGAAAATGGGTGTATGAAAAATACGGCACATTAATTCCGCATATGTATGCTGTAAAAGCCTTTAATTAGCATTTCTGCTGACTTGAATAGTGTCTGGTTAAATTTTGTATTATTTGATCCTGTAATTTTCGATAGGAAACCTAAAGCTTATACTTTGAAATTGTGAATTTGAAAACACTGCCGTGATTTATTTCGCTTTCTAACCAAATCTTTCCGCCATGCATATCAATAAATTCTTTGCACAAAATTAAGCCCAGTCCAGTTCCTTTTTCTTGCGCCGTTCCTTCTGTTGAAATGCTGCTTGCCAAAGAGAATATGTTCTCTTTTTGTTTAGCACTAATTCCAACTCCGTTGTCACTTACAGAGAATATAACACTTTCAGGCTGTTCTTCGGTTTCTATAACAACAGTGCCTCCAGCATGTGAGAATTTGAACGCATTAGTTGCAAGATTTCTCAAAATGGTTTTCAACATCTCCTTGTCTGCAAATAGTAAAGCATCTGTATTATTATAAATAGTAAGATCTATATTCTTTTGCTCTGCCAGTGGTTGCAACAATATTTCACATTCGTCAAGTACCTCTGATGGTTTTATTTTTTCAGGACTAAGAACTAATTTACCTGATTGAATCCTTGACCAGTCCAGTAAATTCATCAATAGGTCATAAGTTTGTTTTGATAAGTCGTTGATTCTTTTAGAGAAGTCCTTGATTTGTTACTCTTCAAGCTCATCAATTTCACTGTATAGCAAGTCGCTGAAGCCTAGCAGGGCATTGAATGGGTTTTTAAGGTCGTGGGCCAAAATGGAGAAGAATTTATCTTTTGAAGCATTAAGTGTATTTAGTTCGATGTTGTTTTTTTGGAGTATGATGTTAAGTTCTTTTTCACGTTTTCGTCGTTTATATAATATTCGAAGAAAAATAGAAATTAATAAAATTACCGCTACTGTAGAAATGATGACTAGCTTCGTTATTTGTAGTTGATATTTAAGTGTAATATTTTCATCTTGTTTTTCCTGTGTTTCATAGGCTATTTGTAAATATTTTGTGTATCGAAATCTTTCTTCGATGGCCAATTTTTTCTGAATTCCCAATGTTTTGGTTGCATAATGTATTGTACTGTCTTTGTTGCCAAGCGTTTTATATGCAAGAATAATATTTGAAAGCAGATCCAAATCTGTTTCCTTTATTTTCAGTCCTTTGCGGGCGTAATAAACTGCGCTGTCAGGTTTATTGTTATTAATATAAGCATTAGTTAAATCCTGATATGCTTTTAAAATGGATGGGTCTGAGAGTTCATTTGAGTTAATTACATAATGATATATGCTAATGGCTTTTTTTATTTGGTTTAATCCTTCGTAGGCCCTTCCAGATCGTTCCAATGCCAATAATGTGTGTTCTTTATAGTCTAGCTCAGAGAATAATTTACTTGCCAATTGGGCGTGGTAAAGCACCGAATCAAATTTTTGTAAGTCGTGGAACGCTTCACTTAAACGAAGGTGGGCATAGGCAATACCCTCTTTGTGATTGTTTTTGGTTTGTAAATTCAGCGACCGTTTAAGGTAAATAAGGGCTTGTTCGTTATCTCCCTGTAATTGCAATACTTGTCCAATATTATTCAGTGCGTACCCTTTTTCTATTTCAAGATTGAGACTGTCACTATAATTAAGGACCTTGAAAAAATAGTCGGAAGCTGTTCTGAAATCATCAATTTTTCGATAAAATACACCTATGAAATTTAAAATTTGAGCTTCTCCTTTGGCATAACCAATCTGTCTTGCCAGATTAAGTGAGTATCTGCCTATAATTATTGCATCCCCAATATTATCCCTTCTGTAGGTCCACACTATAGAGTTTAATTTATCAACTTTAGCGGAGTCTGGAAGGTGCTTTATTTGATTGTATAAGGAATCACTTAATACCTGTTATTGTCCTTGTAATAAACGAACTTGCGTAGTTGCAGGTAATCTTAAATAGTATTATATTTAGGATCGATGATAAAAAA
>PKTE01000050.1 GCA_002869335.1 Salinivirgaceae bacterium
CGTAAAAGCATATTGGGCGAAGCCATATCAATTTTAGCACGCAACACACGTGAACCACTTTCGAACTCACCATTTTTCATTCGCTCAAACAGTTCTAGATTCTCCTCTACAGAGCGATTTCTGAATGGACTTTCTGTTCCGGGCTCTTTGGTTGTACCGCGCTGTTTTGAAATATCCTCAGGTTTTTGATCATCCACATAGGCTTTTCCATCTTTTATTAATTGCACAGCCCAATCATATAGCTGATCGAAATAATCTGAAGCATAATAAGCTTCACCATCCCATTCAAAACCTAGCCAGCGAATATCTTCCTGAATAGAATCTACATATTCTGTTTCCTCTTTTTCTGGGTTTGTATCATCAAAACGCAAATTGCATTTTCCGTTATACTTTTGTGCCAGACCAAAATTCAGACAAATAGATTTTGCATGACCAATGTGCAAGTATCCATTTGGCTCTGGTGGGAAACGGGTATGCACACGGCTATCATTTTTGCCATTTTTCAAATCTTCTTCAATAATCTGCTCAATAAAATTAAGCGACTTTTTCTCTTCTTTAGGCTCGTTTGATGTTGTCATTCTGATCTGTTTAAAAATGAAATTTTTATTCTATAGATGTATCCCAACCTTTTGGTTTAGAAACACAACTTACAAAAATAATAATTTTAATTTTGCACATCTATTTTAATGGAAGCTTGTTCTATAATTTACAACATAAAAATTACGGAAATGGGAATGATTCAACTTGAAAACATGGAATTTTATGCCAATCATGGTTGCTACAAGGAAGAGCAAATAGTTGGTAATCAATTCTTAGTAGACCTAACACTTGAAACTAATTGCGATATTCCAATGAAAAGTGACAATATTGAGGACGCACTCAATTATTTAAAGGTTTATGAGTTCATAAAAGAAGAAATGGACATAAAATCGCATTTATTGGAACATGTAGCTGGTCGAATTTTAGATCGCTTGTACAAAGAGTTCGATCAAATTGATAAAGCTATAGTGAAAGTTCGAAAAATGAACCCTCCATTGGGTGGCAAGCTAGAAAGTGTAAGTGTAACTTTATCAAGATAGAACAAATTTTATATACAACTGAAAAATAATCGAATAAAAGCCCCTAATATTTTGGAAATTTGAAAACGGGTGATTATTTTTGCAGTCCGAAAAAAGAAGAAATACATTTAAAAGATAGAGCAATGAAAGAAGGTATTCATCCAGACAATTACAGATTAGTGGCGTTCAAAGATATGTCAAACGGACATACCTTTATCACTCGTTCAACTGTAAACACTAAAGACGAGATCGAAATCGAAGGCGAAAAATACCCATTGGTGAAAGTTGAGATTTCTAACACATCTCATCCATTCTATACAGGTAAGATGAAACTTGTCGATACTGCAGGACGTGTTGATAAATTTAAAAACCGCTACAAGAAACATTACGAAGGCAAAAAATAATTGCTTATCTATACGATATCAAAGCTCCGTTACTGCAACGGAGCTTTTTTTTTCGTAATTTTACATGTTTTTGAATCTTCAAAATTGAAATACAATGGAAAAGCTGTTATTTCTGGACACTAATCATGAGAATTTACTACCATTAACTTATACTCGCCCAATTGCAGATTTGCGCATTGGAATATTGACAATCGCTGAAAAATGGACGTACCGGCTTAACATGGAGGCAGGGTTTATTACCGAACCTTATTTACAAGCTAAATTTGCAGGAAACTTTGGGTCAGACAACTTGATTATCAATGGTGGCTGCTTACCAAATACTGAATTAGTAGAAGCAATAAAAAATCTAAAAATTGGTGAAGCAATTATCAAAAATGATAAATTCATTGCTGCAAGAACCAACAAAACTCAACTTAACGCTATTGATCTATCAGATTTTCAGCAAATTACATTCAGCAGCGAATATAAAGAAGTAGAATACCCCTGGCACATCTTTTCGTGGAACGGAGACGAAATACGTGCTGATTTCGAGATTCTTACAACTGGTAGAAAATCACAAATTCCGGATCCAACAAATCGCATTGCTGGTAAAGAAAATGTGTTTATTGAAGAAGGTGCAACAGTTAAATTTGCAACAATAAATGCAGACAGAGGGCCCGTTTACATAGGCAAAGACGCTGAGATTATGGAGAACTGTGTCATTCGTGGACCTTTCGCCATGCTCCCGGGAAGTGTTTTAAAAATGGGAGCCAAAGTATACGGACCTACTACACTTGGCCCTGTGTGCAAAGTAGGAGGAGAAATAAACAATAGCGTTTTTCAGGCCAATAGCAATAAAGCCCACGATGGATTTCTTGGAAATTCCGTTATAGGTGAATGGTGCAACCTGGGAGCTGATACCAACAACTCCAACCTTAAAAACAATTATGCTGAGGTTCGTATATGGAACTACAATACAGAAAGCTTCAAAAAAACCGGACTTCAGTTTTGCGGACTTATTATGGGTGACCATTCAAAATGTGGAATTAACACTATGTTCAACACAGGCACAGTGGTTGGAGTAAGCGCTAATATCTTTGGTTCAGGATTTCCTCGTAACTTCATACCATCATACTCATGGGGAGGTGCACAAGGTTTCACTGAATACAAACTTAACAAGTCACTTGAAGTTGCAAAACTTGTTTTCGAACGAAGAAACAAAGACCTGGATCAAATAGAAATAGACATTTTGACACATATTTACGAGCAAACCGCCAAATACCGGAAATTTTAAGGTTGGCACTCTCATTGCTGTATAGTTAGAAAATAAATTAGTGTAGATCGATTATGAATATGGACGATATATTTTTTTCACAAAACGACGACAAACCAGATTTTGTACCTATAATTTCGGCAGATGAAGATAGCGAACTGCGATTTGACGATAAAAACGCGCTTCCTATTTTACCACTGCGAAATACCGTCCTTTTCCCGGGTGTAATTATTCCAATTACTGTAGGTAGAGAAAAATCTAACAAACTCATTCGTGATGTATATGCAGGCGACAGGCTTTTAGGAACTTTCGCCCAAAAAGATATGAGCATTGAAGATCCTTCATTTGATGATTTGCATCAGACAGGAACCATTGCTCAGGTAGTGAAAATCCTAAATATGCCCGATAATACTACATCAGTAATAATTCAGGGTAAAAAACGAATTAACCTTCAGCACATAGATTCATACGACCCATATTTAATAGGTAAAGTACAATTACGTCCTGACCCAATTATTGAAAGTCGTGAATTTGACGCCATCGTTAGTAGCATTAAAGATCAGGCACTTAAAATTGTGGAAATGAATGAAAACATGCCACAAGAAGCCGCATTTGCCATTAAAAACATAGAAAAACCAGATTTTCTGGTCAACTACATCACATCTAACAGCAACCTTAAAACCGAAGATAAACAAGCCCTCCTTGAAACTGACTCTGTTTATGAGCGTTCACTCAAATTACTTGAACACCTTACCCAGGAGATTCAAATGTTGAATCTTAAAATGGATATTGAGTCTAAGGTGAAAACAGAATTAGACAAGCAACAAAAAGAATACTTGCTTAATCAGCAAATGAAAACCATTCAGGATGAGCTGGGTGGTGATCCTTCGCAGCAAGAAGCTGAAGAACTTAAAAATAGAAGCAAAAAGAAAAAGTGGCCCAAGGAAATCCAGGAATCATTTAAGAAGGAACTTAAAAAACTACGCAGAATTAACCCTGCCACACCAGAATATTCTGTGCAGGTCAATTATCTGAATGTAATGCTTGATTTGCCCTGGGAAGAGACTACAAAAGATAATTTCGACTTACATCGAGCACAAGAAATATTAGATAATGACCATTACGGACTTGAAAAAGTTAAAGAGCGTATTATAGAACACTTAGCCGTTTTGAAATTAAAAGGTGATCTAAAATCACCTATTTTATGCTTATACGGACCTCCCGGAGTTGGAAAAACCTCATTGGGTAAATCCATAGCAGAAGCTCTCAACAGAAAATATGTACGGATGTCCCTAGGTGGTTTGCATGACGAATCAGAAATTCGTGGTCACCGTAAAACATACATTGGCGCTATGCCAGGACGTATTTTGCAAAATATGCGTAAAGCTAAAGCATCCAACCCAGTATTTATTCTTGATGAAATTGACAAATTGGGCCGCGATGTACATGGCGATCCGGAATCGGCACTCTTAGAAGTGCTTGACCCAGAGCAAAATAGCACTTTCCACGACAATTTCCTTGAATTGGACTACGACCTATCAAAGGTACTTTTTGTAGCCACTGCCAATACCATAGGGAATATTCATCCAGCATTGCGTGACCGCATGGAAATGATTGAGGTAAGCGGATATTTGCTGGAAGAGAAAGTTGAAATAGCTAAGCGCCACCTGATACCACAGCAACTTGAAAATCACGGACTAAAGCCTAGTCAATTAAAATTTCCCGATGAAGTTTTATCTCATATCATTGAGAATTACACACGCGAATCGGGTGTTAGAGCGCTAAATAAAAAAATTGCACAAGTTATGCGTCGTGTTGCACGTAAAATTGCAACAGACGACAAATACAACATTAGTATTAAATTGACCGACATCAGGGAATATCTTGGTGTTCAGGACTTTTTCAAAACCATATATCAAGGTAATGAGCATGCAGGTGTTGTAACGGGATTAGCATGGACTGCTGCCGGCGGTGAAATCCTTTTCATTGAATCTAGTTTGAGTAAAGGTAAAGGTAACTTCACCATTACCGGAAATTTGGGTGATGTAATGAAAGAATCTGCAAAAATTGCAGTTGAATACCTAAGGGCCCATACCGAAATGTTTGGGCTTGAATCAGAGGTTTTTGACAAATGGAATATCCACATACATATTCCTGAAGGTGCTATTCCAAAAGATGGTCCATCGGCAGGAATTACAATGGTAGTTTCATTGGCATCGGCCTTTACTCAACGTAAAGTTAAAAAAGGACTTGCCATGACAGGAGAGATAACTTTACGTGGAAAAGTATTGCCTGTAGGTGGAATCAAGGAAAAAATTCTCGCAGCAAAACGTGCCGGGTTAAAGGAAATTATACTTTCAGAAATGAATAAAAAAGACCTGGAAGAGATAAAACCAATCTACCTTAAAGGATTAAAGTTCCATTTTGTAGATACCATTGCAGATGTGCTGGATATTGCATTAACGAAACAAAAAGTAGCAAATCCGCTGAAATTGAACTAATTTTAAAAGAAAAATGTCGTTTACACTTTTCTTATCCTTATTTGCAATTGGCGCAGGGTTAGGCTTATTGATACGTGAAATATTCAACTTTGAGCTTCCCATGCCACGTTACCTTTCAGGTGTATTTCTGCTACTTCTTGGAATTCATTTTATGATAATCCAATTGGGCAAAACAACTGATAGTGAAACTTATACCGTTGTTTTCAACGAAAGAAATTTCTCCTACAATTCGAATATTTCAAATGAGTATGTAGTTGTATTTGGAGCTTCCCGCATCAATCTGGAGAATTTAGATTTAAACAATGAGTCGAAATCAATTGAAATAGATGTTGTGTTTGGCCATGCAGATGTTGTACTCCCTGATAGTATTCCTTACATTATTGAAAGTAATATTGCATTTGGAGGAACGGATGGAAATGGACCAAACAATGGTGGAATTGGAGACTTTACTACCTACTCCAATGAGTTTTCATCAGACTCGATTTATTTGACTATCCGGGCAAATGTATCTTTTGGATCGATTACATGGAGATAAAAAAGGGTCACTCAAAGCAACCCCAATCCTTTTCTTAATATGCTTTCCTGTTTTGTGCACCATAAGGACGCCTTAACAAATCAAGCTTGTAAATCAATTAGTTACGAGTAAAAAATTTGTATTTTGGGTCATGCGGTATAAATTTTAAGGGTTATTGACATAAAATATCGGATTTGTCTCTAAGTAGTTTTTCTTGAAATTATTTACTAAAATTTAAAATGAAATAACATTAACTACCATCGCCTCCAGCCGGCTGGGCTCTTCATTTTTGGCATTGCCCCAAAAACGAAGCAAAAAGGTCTAGGCTTAGTATTTTAAGCGACCTTCTATACTTTCGATTTCTAAATTAAAAAAACTCGATGATGCTATTTGATTGCATTTTCTAATTAGAGATATTACGCATCATCTCAAACAGTTTTTAATTTGCCTACGGCCGAAATCTTCAAGTAGAAGGTGCCCTGCCCGCTTAAAAGACTTAGGCCGACCAAAATATACCGTAACTACATCTATTGCCCGCAGCTCCTTATGCGGGTTGGCCCGATCAAATTGGCGGGCTAGCGTTAGCGTGAATGTTCAATCAATATAAATGACATAAAAGAGGCTTGTCCAGCTTTTATATGTCATTTAGTTTATTGAACAGAGCGGGTGGAAGCGTAATTTGATCTTGAATTTTGGCCACTTTTTTTCAAGAAAAAGTGGTTAAAGAAAATTTCCTTATGAAAACTAATTAAACGGGTCGTGTATTGCACAAAACAGGAGATAAAAAAAGGGTCACTCAAAGCAACCCCAATCTTTTTTAAATAAAATAAATTATTTCAATCCAATTTTTTTCTTAATATGCTTTGGCACTGCATCTTTATGCACCATATAGGCAATAGTTTTTGCCTTTACGTAAGGTAATGACATATGCAATTTACCACCAAAATCGTTGGTAGATTCATCCCATGAATTTTTAATAATATAATACTTATTGCCTTTAGCATCTTTCGAGGTTCCAACCAAATGCATTAAGTGATCGTCTGTTGATTTTTGTGACATGAAACCAGCTTCACGGGACTCAACACTCACCTCTTTTTCGGGTGAAATCTCATATTTAAACAAATCATCTTTCATGGCCTCTTTCGTTGGCATAACAGCAATCATACTTCTATGGTCAAATCCTTCTTCACTTACATCTCCATCCCAGCATACAGTATGTCCATTTTCAATAGCATAATCAATTATTTCAATCAATTCATCTAACGTAACATTATAATACAAATCATCTGACCAGTTATCAGGAATATCCAGATTTACTTTTTGATAATATGGATAATATGTAAATGACGTAAACTCTACATAATCATCAGGATTTATGCCCATTTCTTCTTGAAAAGACTTCGGTGTTATTGCTTTACCGTTCCAGTCAAAAATCGCAGGAGTCTTGCCAAAATAAACATCCAAAATACTCTGCAAAGCCATTGGCCAAAGCTCCATCTTTGTTTCCAGGTCAGCTAAACTTTCCAGCATTGCTGTCATTAAAGTAACTACCTCATCGTGACTTTGATATTTCCCTTTATATTCTTTACCAGCATAAGCGCTCTCAGGTACCATCCCTCTATTTCTGATAATATTCATCACATCATGTGCCTGTCCTCCTTGTGAGAAATTAGCTAAACCATGACGCATAATGTACTTTTCGGCCTTCTTAATATATGCATAGTACACATAAAACATTTCGCTTAAATCAACTGTATCTTTACCTAATCGCAGAATTTCTGATTCCAGATATGAAGTAGTAGCATAACTCCAACATGTACCACTATTCCCTTGATTCTTCACAGAGGTATGTGGTAGTTCTTTCACAACTTCAAAACCATATCCTTGTTTTTCAGCATCATCCTGAGCAGTTAATAAAAATGGAACAAACAAAAGTGTAGCAAAAAAGATTAAATATTTCATCAGTATAAATTTATATTATAACTATCATTTTAAACTCCAAGTCAATCTATACATAGCTCAGAAATTAAATGAACATATCAGAGTTTTATCATGACAAGGTTTATATTTATAAGCTCAAAAAAATATAAGGTGTAAAAGAAAAATGCAACTATTTAAGATATTTATCTATAGTTGCATATAATTTATTGATATTAATTGGCTTAACTATATACTCATCACAACCTGATTCAATACCTTTTTCTCTGCCCCCTTCAATTGCATGTGCTGTTTGAGCTATAATTGGTAAATTAGGTCGAGTTTTCTTAATTAACGTAGATGCCTCATATCCATCCATTCCAGGCATTTGAATATCCATCAGCACCAAATCAACATTCTTGTTTTCTTCACAATAATCAACAGCTTCCTGTCCATTATAAACACGCTTTATTATTGCTCCAGTATCTTGAAGAATTTTTTCTAAAAACCGAAAATTTACATCAATATCCTCAGCAATTAGGATATTCTTATCTAACCAATTATAATCCATCACACCCTTTTTTTATGCAATTAAGTATATTTTTTTGACAATTTCCAGTTTTTTTATCCTACAACCTTCTAAATAACTGTTTTTTATCCGACATTTTCTTCCAAATCTGCTATATCGACATCTTTACCAGATTCAAAATTCTGCTTTTTCAATGGATCTGCTGAAACCTCTTCATACATCATTCTATTGCGTGATATATCTGATGCCAAATAAATTGCATTACGCACAGATGCCGGGTTTCCAAGGTCTTTACCAACAATATCAAAGGCTGTTCCATGTCCAGGAGAAGTTCTTACAACTGATAAACCTGCTGAATAATTTACAC
>PKTE01000092.1 GCA_002869335.1 Salinivirgaceae bacterium
CAAAAAATACAAAAAGAAAAAGTTGAAACGGAACTCCAAATGCTGAAAACTCAGATAAACCCGCATTTTTTATTCAACACCTTAAACAGCATTTATGTATTGGCCATGAAAAAATCAGAACAAACGGCCAATACCGTAATGAAACTTTCAGACATATTGGATTATATTCTCTATAAAATCAACACTCCTGAAATTTCTTTAACTGATGAAATAAAAATTATTGAAAACTATATAGAACTTGAAAAAATAAGGTATGCAGATAGAGTTAGCCTTGACTTCTCTACGAACCTTTATTCGAAAAACATCCAAATACCTCCCATGCTGATTATTCCGTTTGTTGAAAATGCATTTAAGCATGGTGTAGCCAAATCCATGGAAAAATCATGGATTAATATCTCCATAGTAGAAAACAATCAATTGTTGGAAGTTAAAATTGCGAACAGTAAAACTCAAAATACGATAAAGACTAAAAACGGGGGAATTGGATTAGTGAATGTAAAAAAACGACTTGATTTACTTTTTAATGATCGATACAATTTAGATATTACAGAAAAGAACAATCGGTATGATGTGTTTTTATCCATACCAATAAAAGAGCAAACGGAAAATGATTAAATGCCTTATAGTAGATGACGAAGCGCTCGCACGAGAAGCTATAAAAGTGTACATAGAAAAAATACCAGAACTTGAAGTGGCTGATGAGTGTGAAAATGCCCTTCAGGCCATGGCCAGTTTGCGTCAAAATCCCGTAGATTTGATATTTCTGGATATTGAAATGCCTGAAATTGATGGAATTTCATTTTTGCAAATGCTGAAAAATATACCCGGAGTCATCTTCACCACGGCTTATCGAAATTATGCAGTGGAAGCTTTTGATCTAGACGTGATTGACTATTTACTTAAACCCATTTCGTTTGACCGATTTGTTGCAGCAGTAAATAAATACTACGAAAGATCCAATAAAACAATGGCTATCAAAACTGAACCAACCAAAGATGCTACAAATTACCTGAACGTAAAAGCCGATCGAAAAACATACAAAATAGATATTTCTGATATCAAATATATAGAGAGTTTAAAAGACTATGTGAAAATAGTTTCCTCAAAGGAAACTATCGTCACACATGATTCCATTTCGAATTTGGAAACTACTTTGCAGCTACACGGATTTATAAGAACACACCGATCTTTTTTAGTAGCTATTGATAAAATCAAATCGTTCGATGCAGAAACTGTTTTTCTTGGGAAAGACGAATTGCCTATTTCACGTACGTATAAAAAATCTGTTTTAGCTGTTTTAGAAAAATAAAAAAGCCCGACAAAAAATTCTGCCGGACTGATGTAATATTGAACTAATTATAGCTTAATAAATTTTTGTACATGATGATATTTATCGTTTTGGATAATAATTTGATAAATTCCGTCGCTTAAAGAGTGAATATCAATCACATTTTTCTGTTGACTGCTATATTGAGAAATTACTTCTCTACCTTGCATATCTATAATTTGAATTTTATATTCTCCTATTTCCTTATCTAACTCAATATTTACAGAACCTTTAGACGGATTAGGATATATTTTCAATCCTGCTTCTATAATTGAGTTCATTCCTACCATTGAAACGTTAATAGTTGTGTCCTGATCTACTAATTCAAATGAATTATTTATATTTCCATATTCCGAAGAAATAACCAAATAATCATACTCACCTGCTAGCAAGTTAATTACAGCCTCCCCATTTTCATCTGTTAATTTTGATATACCATTGCAGCGAACCAAAGCTTCCGGTACCGGATTTCCATTTGCTTCAACTACAAAAGTTACATCATAGGAATCAACACAACTTATACTGGCAACCCAACCGGTTAAATTTCCATACCAATCTGACTCAAACACAAAGGTTAAAGCTCCTTCAGGGTTCAAAGCTGTAACAGATGTAAGTGTATTTAAACCGCAATACACATTGATTAAATCTGCTGACGAATTGCTTCCATTATAAACGCTTAATTCATCAAAGCAGTAACCTTCCTGAGTAGCTTCAATATAGAATTCGGTAAATTCAAAATTCAACATTTTTCCTTGCTCTCCGGGAAAGAAGGTAATTTCGTAATTAGTATTGTCAAAATAAAATCCATCTGGACCTCCTTCATCATAAAACATTCCCTCACATGTTCTTACCTTACCACCTCCCATAAAAAAGTTTGCAAGCACCTCAATTCTATCCTCCATAATTAACGGTTCAGAAGCACCAATAAAGTTAGAAGCTATTAGCTGTATAGTATAAAATCCAGGTTCATCAAATCTTATTATTGGATTCTGTGAATATTGATCTGTGCCTTCTATAAAACTAAAATCATCATCGATTGTACCCGGAGTTATTGTCCATTCCCACTGGTTTGGCGTGTTGGTAGATAAGTCAGTAAAATGTACAATATCTCCTGGATTTATAAGGGTGTCATCAACGACAAAGTCAACCGCAGGGACAGCTGTTACTTCATTAATTGTTATACAATTATTCAAACTCAAGGTATCAGAACCTTCTCCATTAGTTGCAAGTAATTCAACCGAATATTGACCAATAGTTTGAAATTTAACCTGAGGGTTTTGACTATTAGCTGAAGTTTCATTTACGAAAACAAAATCAGTTCCTTCAGTACCGGGAGTAATAAACCATTCCCATTCTGTAGGCATATTTAATGACAAATCAACTAATTCAACCACATCTCCCACAGTAGTTTCTGTTGGATTTAGTTCAAAATCAGCCATTGGGACTTCTGGTTCAACAACAATTATCTTATAATCTTCTGTTCCACCATTATAATATATTGCACATGGAGTAATATCATACGCTGATTCAGCATTCATACCTATAACTCGCAAAATTTTGGGACCTGTTACTACATCAGATGGAATTGTAACTGAGCCTGTTTCAGTAAAATTCCCATTTTGGGGATTCACTGTAAAAATATTTTCGCCTTCATCCAAAAAGTCTCCATCGTAATTCCAATCCACAAAAACTTTTGCTCCCTTTTCAAAATTTGCTCCACATGTACCAAGTGACACACTGATATCATAAGTTGCCCCAGACACAAACTCGAATAATAGATCTTCATTTTGCGTAAAATCATCATAAGTGCCGCAATCTCCTTCTGTATTATTTTCAAGTGGGCCAAATTTAAAACCAACAAGATCACTGTGCACAAACAAAAGCGCTTCAGACTCGCAATACTCCGGAACATAACCAAGTGTTACACGATTCTCCGCTAATGCTTGATATTGAGCATCAGTTGCTCCATTTGCAGTAAATAAGACATCTACAAGCGTTCCATTTAAAAACGACTCAGAAAGTGTTACCTCAAAACTGGCTTCCTTTGCTTCGTCAACATTTAATTCACCAATTGAAAAATCTGTATTTAACAATGTTAGGTATCCCTCATCATTTAAAATCTCCATTGACGCAGTCACATTAGAAACTGATGCATGCCCCATATTCTCAAGCATTACTTTAACCTCTACTATTTCTCCCGTATCTGCAATTCCATTACCATTTCCAAATGTTGTATCAACAATAACTAAATCACCAAATAACAATACCGGGGCATTTAATAGCACATTAGCATTGGAAATCCATGTAAAACTTTCATTATTGCTTCCTGTAACTATCACCTCAAAGTTTACTTCATGTTGATCTGGAACACTGTCTTTCACGGTAAACGAGAAAGCATCAGATAGCATAACAGAATCACCGGCAATGATATTTCCAAGATCTACAACACTATCATTTATAACCACATAAGTATCTGCTGTGCGCAGTTTTGCAGTTACACCCTGAGCATCAAATCCACTTCCGATTTCAGCAAAATTTTTGAATTTAACATCCATAGTAACAGATGCTCCATAATCTGGAGAACCCACTATAGCGAAATCTTTCAACCCAACATATGGTGCGTCATCCAATACTACAATTGTTCCTTCATACTTATTTTTATTATGACCGGTAATTATTATTTTAATTGGGTTCTGACTAGTTATGGGTTCAAATGTTTCAACTACTGCGCTACCGCTTTCATTCGCAATTGCCCGACCTATCAATTGATTATTTTGCAACAAAGCAACACGGGCTCCTTCTAATCCGGTATTTACTTCAAACTGTTCTGAACCAACAGTTATGGCATCATTATAAATTGCTGAAAAACTTGTGGGATTTGCTGTCCAAATATCCATAGAAGGATCACCAAAAAGTGTAACCTCATAAGCACAATAGCGAATTGCACCTTGCATATAATCAAAAAAAGCAAAATTATCGCTTTTAGAATCAGCATTGGCTTCCCCAATAACCGTTATATTTTCACCAAAAATTGCATCAAAAAACTGACGATCATAGTATTGAGATCCACCATCTGTGCCATTAAACTGCCCCCAACCCGAACGAGTATTGTATATACAGGCTACGGCACCATTTTTAAAATTTGTAAACTGCTCAGCAAAACAGTCTTCATCTCCATAATAATCAGGGTTTCTATTGTCAAAAGCGCCACAATATGAACCCTGTGAATAATCAATAACAAAACCACGGTCAACCCCATTGTTTTGAAAATTTGCTGTAGTAATATCTCTGACAGTAACCTTGTTTTTTATAAATTCATTGGATCCTCCCATAAAATTTGCAAAGTGAACTCCTTGCGTATTGAATTGATCAAAAACATCCTGTTTTTCCCATTCCTCATCGCGTTCATACAAACGAGTAATTGTATAATTTTGTGGTATTCCAACAGTTATATAACCATTCTCATCAGAACCATCAGCAACTTCATCTTTATAGTCGGCACCATAAGTTTGAGGCCATAAACTTTCGCCCATCATTAATGCTTTTTCTATATCTTCCACAACAGGTTCTTCCTGATATTTAATAATTTTGTTTGTGAAATTTTCAATTTGTTCAATATTGTCCACACTCAATCGGCCAACAAATACTTCTGCAAATAAATCTTCTTCACCTTCCTCTCCAAAAATATTATCGCCATCGTTATCCCAATCTCCATCTAGACATGAATAATACATATCGGCAGGTATATTTGACTCATCTAATCCAAATGGACTACCGAAAAAACCTCGCACAGGAACAATATTGTCTCCACCAACATTACCATCAGCATCACCACCTAAAATCACATAGTTTAAGTTTTTATTTTGATAATAGTCAATAATACAGTTTCTGATTTTTTCAGGTTTATCCTGACCCTCATATTCTGAGTATATGTCATTTACATCTTTAAGTTCTACAATAAAGCCTACTGAGGTTTTATAATCAACAAAATCCTGAAAGCCTGGCATAAGATCTTCACTTGTTACAATTAATAAATCAACCTCATTTTCAACTTTTGCACTTTCCAGATAACTATACTTAGTTAAATCTTCAGGATTATCAACGGCATTTTTCACTCGATTTATAACCGAGCGATTCTGTTTTAAATTACGGATTGATTGAGTTGACTTTTCAGTTTCTGCTGTTTCAATTATTATTGTTATGGACTGTATCAATTCAATTTTGCTTTCGCTTGGATGATATACAACTGGACAAATTGTAAAGCCCCCAATCGCATGTCCTGAAAGAAATTGGGTAATTTCATCATTAACCATTTTAGCAGGGTAAATGCTTTTCAAATTGTATACACTTTCATCTGCCTCTACCACATAAGGTGATTTAAAATCTTGATCTAATGGAAATTGTCTTTGAGCAGGTGAAATTATAATGTTTTCATAGGCATTATACCAATTAACTTGGTCAACTTTGATATTTACAATTTCATGTCCTGGTGGGAGAAGCACTTCAGCAGCAAAATAAGGCATTGCCGGCGCTCCTTCTGGACCAAAGTTTTGACAGTTTTTATACTGAAGTGTTATAAACTGTCCATTTTTCTCAAATTGTGGTTTTTCAAAAGTGTACGTTTTTTTAATGTTATCTGCATACAAATGCATTGTCATTAAAAGAGCCACTACAAATAATAAAAGTTTTGTTTTCATAGCTGTAACTTGTGTAGTTAGTAAATAATTAAAAAATAAAAGGAGTAATTTCAATTATTCGAAAAAACTCTCATAGCTGTATGCAAGGTAAAAAAAATATAAATAAGTTAACAAAAGAGGCTAACAAAAAATACGAATAGTAATATTTTCAATGTTTAGAAAAGTTGAAGACCCAATGCAATGATGTATGTATTTGTATTCATATAAGGAATTTTACCAAAACCTTTTCGATAGCAAATATCCAGAAACATAATTTTTAAAGGTTATATTCTGCTGCTTACTTTTTAGTAAAACTCTTACCAGATCCTTGATGTTTATTATTTACGAGATTTATTTTTCGGATATTTTTAGCTATTTCGATACGGTTAATAAACGAATCTATTATCATACCGTACAAATCGTCTTTTAAAGCAGCGTCTTCAACTCCTAAATCAATATTGGGATTATCGTTCACTTCAATTACATAAACCTCGCCCTCAACAAGCTTTAAATCAACACCATATAAGCCATCTCCAATCAGTGAAGCCGCTTTTTGTGCAACTTTGAGTACCTGCGAAGGAACTTCTTCAACAGGAATGGTTTCGTGTGCTCCTGATTTATCTTCGTTCTCACTATTCCAATCGTAGATTTGCCAATGGTTTTTAGTCATGAAATACTTACAAGCAAATATTGGATTATTGTCCAGCACACCTATTCTCCAATCATATTCAGAATACAAAAACTCCTGACAAACGACCATATCCGACTTTTTAAAGAGCTTTTTTAAGCCTTCTTCAGCTTCTTGTTCATTTGTCACTTTTGTTACACCCAATGAAAAAGCACTATCCGGTTGTTTTAAAACTACAGGATAATTGAATTCACGAAGTAATTTACTATTGAAATTATTTTTGGTTAGCGCAACCGTATTGGGTGTTTTAATTTTATTTCTTTTAAACAGCTCGTTTTGATAAATCTTATTAGAACACCTTAATATAGACCACGGATCATCCATCACAACAAGTCCCTCGGCAAAAGCCAATCGTGAAAATTCATAAGTGTGGTGATTCACGTTGGTTGTTTCGCGAATAAAAAGCGCATCAAATTCATTAATCTTATTTTTATCCTCTTTAGTAATAAGCTCAACATACACTCCCTTTTTATTGGCAACTGATTTAAATTTATCAAGGGCTCCAGCATCCGAAGGCGGATTTTCCTCTGATGGATTTACCAATATTGCCAAATCATACAGATAGTTGGTGAGCGTAGGGTAGTTATATCGCTTTTTGTTAAAATAGCTATATGCCGATTGATACATTAAATCCCTTTGCTCAGGATCTAGCATTTTAAATGACAACACCTTAACACTTTTAACTAACCATTTTTCATCATTTATAAGATTTATTCTGAACAAAGGTGCTTCAAATATCTGATATAGTTTGGCGGCCAAAGTTTTATAGCTTTTTAAATGCGTTTGTCCAAAGTACACATCTAATGAAAATGTTTTTTGTGTCTCTGAGGCTAAAGAATTGGTTATAAAGTCATTTAACTCAAATGTAACAGATTGAATTACATTAATGTTTCTAAAATCACTTATGGTTGTAATATTAGGGATTATACGCTGTCCGCGTGCCGATGCCAGCAAAGAAACATAGTAACCATAGCTTTGATATTTATAGGAACTGCAAAGGTTAAAAACCCTGAAATTTGAATTATTCTGGTAAGATTTATCGTTGATATACTCCTTTACTGATATGATTTTGGCATTTATATCTGTATTTTCCCACTTAAATGGTTGATCGATTACTATTATATTCCTGTAACCTTTGTTTTTAATGCTATTCTCTAAATTAATTTGCATTTTAAATGCATTTTCTCCCGGCTTGTAATAATCTATGAGTTCACTAACAATTTCAAACCCTTTAGATTCATACCACGCTACTAGCTTGCAATTTCTTTTTCTTACTTCCAACGTAATTTGGCTATAATGCTTTTGTAAGGCATATTCTTTTATATATTGAAGAAGTTCATGCCCTAGCCCCTTTTTTCTATATGCACCAAATAATGCTATGGAATATATGCGCAGCGTGTGCTTATATTTATAGAGCACAATCGAACCAATAGGTTGTTTGATAGTACCAGATGATTCAACAATAAGGATCTCCTGAAAAGAGCTTTTAATGCCCTTATTAAGCTTTTTCCTATCAGATTGCTGAAATATAGGGAAAGCTTCTTGCTCTAGTTTTAGGAGAATATCCACATCCTCCATTTGGGCCATACGAAAATGCAAATTCATATAATCATATACATTTCGATCAAATAATTTTCAATCACCAGCTATGACTATCTAATTATCAACATTTAGCAAGACCCAAAAACGAATTTCGAAGTCATAATTCTGTGGTGTAAATTTATTGTTTTCATCAATAAAAATGTGTTTTTACAGAATTATTTACATTAAATTTTAAGA